>JAEWKY010000076.1 GCA_023457615.1 Actinomycetes bacterium
TCCTCGGGCAGCTCGGCGACGACGACGACGGTCACGTCGTGGAGCTTCCAGTCGAGCGCCTCACAGGCCTCCCGCGCGGCGACGAGCTTCGCGAGCGAGGGGATGCGCCCCCGCCGCGGCACGACGAACGCCTCGGCGTGGAAGACGTGGCCCTCGTCGCGCACCCGCGCCCCGGCCTCCGCCACCCAGGGGAGCGCGCGCAGCAGCTCCTCGAGCCGCGCGATCACGGGATGCGGCTTCGCCCCGTCGAACGTGCGCGCCCGGTGGTCGATCAGGTCGGTGATCGCGGCGCGGAGGTTCTTCACGCCGTCCCAGAGGATGCTGCCCGAGATGAACAGCGCCGCCGCGGAGTCCGCCCACCACCAGCCGATGCCGATCCCGAGCACTCCGACGATCGAGCCGACGGCGGTCATCCAGTCGGCCTTGTTCATGTCGGCGTCGGCGTAGAGCACCTTGTCGTGCAGCTGCTCGGCGAGCTTCATCTTCTTCGCGCCGAAGACGATGGGGAGCGGGATGGTGAGCGCCATCACGACGACCATCGCCCAGCCCGCCCAGAACGTGGCGCCGAGGAGCGTCATCGTGCCGATCGGGGGATGCTCGCCGCCCACGAGCCCCGTCGCGGCGTCGATCACCAGGAAGCCGCCCATCGACAGCAGCGCGAGCGCGGCGACGAGGTGGCCGATGCCGACCGAGCGGTGCAGGCCGTAGGGGTAGCGCGCCGTCGGCGGCCGACTCACGAGCCGCACGGCGACGAGGAAGGCGAGCGGCGGCGCGAGCGACAGCAGGTCCTCGGCCCACGCGGTCTTCATCGCCTGCGAGCTGCCCATCACGAGGAACACGGCGACGATCGCGACGGCGAGGAAGCCGAGGGTCGCCCACTCGAGCCGCGTCGCGCGCCTCAGTGCCTCGCGCTGCTCGGGCGGCAGCTCGGCCCGTCCGAACCGGGTCGTCATCGGCGGCGCTCCAGCAGGAAGGTCTCGAGCGCCACGAGGAACCGGTTCTCGCCCAGGTGCACGAGCATGACGTGCTTCTGGGGCGCGCCGTCGCTGCCGGGCGCCTCCGTGTAGGGAACCGTCGCCGCCGCGCGGTCGCTCCACGGGGTCGTGTCGGTGAACCCGCCGACGACGACGTCGAGGTCTCCGCGCTCGAGGGCCTCGACGAGCGACTCCTCGTTCCCGACCGTCCACATGATCTCGGCGTCGAGCTCGGCGGCGAACTCCTCGAGCAGCGCGGGCTCGTCGCCCGTGGGATCGCCGTCGCCCGTCACCACGACCCAGGGCTCGTGGTGGGTGGCGCCGACCCTCAGCACGTCGCCGCGCACGCGGTCGAGCGTGCCCTCGGGGTCGGAGGGCACCGTGAGCCCGCATCCCGCGAGCAGCGCGAGGGCGAGCGCGGTGACCACGAGTCGCGCGAACCGCCTCAGCACGAGTCGACCCTAGGCCTCCGCGCCGTCGCGGACGAAGGGGTTGCGCTCGCACGCGGGCCCGCCCCGTAGGCTGCCGGGCATGACCGACGAGAAGCCCCCGGCCGTCCCGGAGCCCGACGGCCCGCCGCCCGTGCCGGGGGTCGAGATCTTCGACCCCGTCGAGGTGCCCGCGTCGACCGTCCCGCCCGCCGCGGAGCCCGCCGGCCCCGTCCTCGCGCATCCGGTGCTCCGCGCGCTCGCGTTCTTCCTCGACGGCGCCGGCACCGTCGTCGTCACCACGATCGTCGTCTTCTCCGGGCTCGGCGCGACCTACGGCCTGTCGTTCTACGGCATCCTGCTCGTCCCGATCGCCTCGGCCGTGCTCTCGACCGTGCTCACGGCGTTCCTCGGCGTGACGCCGTCGAAGGCGATCCTCGGCCTCAAGGTCGTGGATGCCGACACCGGCGCCCCGATCGGCTGGCGCTCGATCCTGCGCAGCCTCGTGATCGTCGCCCCGATCGGGCTCGCGTTCCTCGTGACCTGGGCGTCGTACTACCTGCCCTACGAGTACACGAGCGGCATGTTCTCGTTCTTCGGCGTCTTCCTCCTCCCGCCGATCGCGGGATGGATCGCCCTGCTCGTCGTGGTCACCGTGCGGCCGCGCTACCGCGGGCTGCAGGATCTCGCCGGACGATCGATCGTCGTCCGACGCTGACCGAGGTCAGGTGAGGTCGACGACGGCCGCGCCGCCCGCGTTCCCCTGGATCGACTCGACGGCGCTCAGCGCCGAGGCCTTCGCCGAGTAGGTCTCGCTCGTGGCGAGCGTCTGGCCGTTGCTCGCGACGATGCGGAAGTAGAACGGCTGCTGCCCGTTGCCCCGGACGATCTCGAACTTCATGGCGACTCCCCTTCGATCGACCCTGATCTGCGCTCAGGCTACGCCGGGGAGCGGGGACCGGCTAGGCCGTGAAGTCGAGGCACGCCCGGGCCGTCACGACCGAGCGCACCCACGCGGCGACCTCCACGTGATCCGGGTGCACCTGGTAGGCGGCGAGCGCCGCGGC
Organism: Actinomycetes bacterium; assembly: GCA_023457615.1. GTDB lineage: Bacteria > Actinomycetota > Actinomycetes > Actinomycetales > Microbacteriaceae > Pseudolysinimonas_A. The sequence continues at coordinate 2,470 of JAEWKY010000076.1, forward strand.
GTCGCGGTAGTCGGAGTCGAGCACCACGTCCCAGTTGCCCTCGGTCTCGCCCAGGTCGGCGCGGATGTCGAGGCGCTCCGTGCCGTCGATGATCGGCACGAGAGCGCCGAAGCGCCGCGCCATCTCGGCGACGACCGCCGCCTTCTCGTCGTCCGTCTCGGCGGCGAGCTTCCAGAGGACGAGGTGACGGATCATGCGAGGGCCTTCCGGAGTCGGGCGGCGTCGACGCGCCAGATGGTGTGCACCCGGTCGTCGAGCAGCACGACGGGGATCTCCTCGGCGTAGGCGTCGAGCAGGGCCGGATCGTCGAGGATCGACCGCTCCTCGAACGTCACGGCGGGGAAGTCCGTCAGCACCTCGGTGACGATCGCGCGCGCGTCGTCGCAGAGGTGGCACCCGGGCTTCCCGAGCAGGAGCACGCGGGACGGGGACACCCTCCCAGAATACGAGGCGGCTACCCTGGGGGGATGCCCGAGGAGACGCCCGCCGCCCCGAGCCCCGAGCCCAGCGACGTGACGGGGGCGCACGAGCTGCCCGCGCCGAGCGATCGCCCGATCATCGCGTTCTTCGACGTCGACAACACGCTCATGCGCGGCACGAGCCTCTTCCACCTCGGCCGCGAGGCGTGGGCGCGCAAGATCATCGGGTTCCGCGAGATCGCGCGCTTCGCGTGGCACCAGCGCCGCTTCATCTCGGTGGGCGAGAACCAGGACCACCTCGACAGCGCCCGCGACCGCGCGCTCGGTCTCGCGAAGGGCCACAAGGTCTCCGACATCACGTCGCTCGCCGAGCACATCTGGCAGCACCGCATCTCGAAGCGGCTCTACCCCGAGACCGTCGGGCTCGCGCAGGAGCACATCTCGAAGGGCCACGAGGTGTGGCTCGTGTCGGCGACCCCGGTCGAGATCGGCGCCGTCATGGCGAAGCACCTCGGGCTCACGGGAGCGCTCGGCACGGTCGTGGAGTCGATCGACGGCGTCTACACGGGCGAGCTCGTCGGTCACACCCTCCACGCGGAGCGCAAGGCCGTCGCCGCGCGCGACCTCGCCGAGACCGCGGGAGCCGAGCTCGCCGACTGCTGGGCGTACTCCGACAGCCGCAACGACATCCCCCTGCTGCAGATGGTGGGCAACCCGGTCGCGGTGAACCCGGATGCCGAGCTCGCCCGCCACGCGGAGGAGAACGGCTGGCCGGTGATGCGGCTCACCCCGCGCAGCATCCGCGGCGCGCAGCGCCGCGTGCGTCGCGAGGCCCGCCGCGTGCGCCGCTCCGCCCGCCGCACCGCCGCCTCCTAGCGAGAACGAGAGGGGCCCGGAAGGGCTTCGCGAACCAATCGGGGTAGGGGTCCCCGCTCTCTTGGTT
>JAEWKY010000077.1 GCA_023457615.1 Actinomycetes bacterium
GGCGCGACCGCGTAGCTCGGCGGCGAGCTCGAGCCCGCCCCGCCCCGCGAGCGCGCGGGCGACGACGCGTCGGCCGCCGAGATCGCCACCGAGGAGTCGTCGGAGTCGGCCGCGCTCGACGCCGGCACGGACTGACCCGCGCCCGATGGCCGATGTTCCCTGGCGCCGCGTCGCCGCGAGCGCCGGGCTGAGACGCAGAAACGCGGAAGGACGCACGTCCGACGCGCGCAAGGTGATGCCGGGCTATTGATTTTCGATAGGTTTCGATCGATGATCGATAGGTGACCTCGACACCGATCCTCGAACTCCCCCGCCCCTGGCTGCCGATCGTCGTCGCGACCTACGTCGCCCTCGGCATCCTCTTCGCCGGCGTCGCGCTCGTGCAGTACGGGCTCGTGACGCTCTCGTACTACTACGCCGACACTCTCGAGCCCGAGTACGCCCAGTGGCAGTTCGCCCTGCTCATCCCGTCGCTCGCGCTCGGGCTCTGCGTGCAACTCGGCGTCGTGGCGACGGCGGTGCTCGTTGCGCGGGTGCGCTCCGGCCGGATGCTCGAGCCGCGCGCCGTGCGCTGGGTCGACCTGCTCGTCGTCGTCACGACGCTCGCCGGCCTGCTGAGCGTGACGCTCCTCGTGCTGCTCCGTCTGGCCGACGCCGTGCCGCCGGGGGTCATGCTCGTGCTCTTCCTCGGCGGCATCGGCCTGCTCGTCGTCGACCTGCTGCTGCTCGTGCTCCGCTCGCTGCTGCACCGCGCCATCCTGCTGCGCGCCGAGCTCGACGAGGTGGTCTGATGGCCATCCGCATCTCGATCGACAGGATGCTCGTGGAGCGCGGCATGAGCGTCGGCGACTTCGCGGAGGCCATCGGCATCACGCCCGCGAACGTCGCCGTGCTCAAGAACGGTCGGGCGAAGGCCGTGCGCTTCACGACGCTCGACGCGATGTGCCGCGTGCTCGACTGCCAGCCCGGCGACCTGCTGCACTTCGAGGACGCCTGATGCTCGCGACGCGACGTCTTGCCGTGCTCGCGGCGGGCGTCGGCATCCTGCTGCTCGGTGTGCTCGAGGCGGCGCTCGGCGCCTGGTCGGAGCAGACGGCCGCGCTGTTCCCCGAGGTCGCGCACCTGCGGGCTCCTGTCCTCGTCGCCGCCGTGGGCGTCTGCGCGGCGGGACAGCTCGCCCTGCTGCTCGGCCTGGCGCTCGGTCGCGTCGCACGCTGGGCCCTCGTCGCGCTCCTCGTGGCGATGGCTGTGGTGCTCGTCGGCATCGAGCGGATCACGACGGCGTCGGACGCGACACCGCCGGCGGTCGTGCTGACCTGCTGGGGCGGGGCCGCGCTCTGCCTCGTGATAGCTCTCGTCGTCGCGACTCGAGCTCGGCGCTCTCAGCCGAGCAGCCCGGCGGCCCGCGCGGGTTCCGCGTAGGCGTCGGCGAGCGACGCGACGGTGTCGTGCGCGTTGAGCCCGCTCGGGTTCGGCACGACCCAGAGCCGCGCGCCCTCGAGCCCGTCGGGCTGCTCCCCCGTCGTCGCCTTCGGCAGCCGAAACGCCTCGCGGTAGGCCGAGATCCCGACGACCGCGACGACGGGTGGTCGCACACGGCGCACGAGGTTCCGCAGGAGGTCGGCGCCCTCGTGGAGTTGCTCGCGGGTGAGCTCGTCGGCCCGCGCGCTCGCGAACGCGACGAGGTTCGTGATGCCGATCCCCGCGGCGCCCAGCAGCGCCCGCGCATCGGTCGGCGTGCCGTCGAACACCGGGACGCGCGGCAGGATGCCCGCCGCGACGAGTGCGGGATAGAACCGGTTGCCCGGGCGACCGAAATGGGTGCCCGTCGCGGCGGTCACGAGTCCGGGATTGATGCCGACGAAGAGCAGCCGCAACGGCTCGGGCAGGAAGTCGGGGACGCTCGTGCCGTGGAAGGCGCGCAACTCCTCCCGGGTGAACTTCACGCGCGCAGGGGTTCGAGCGCGGCCCAGATCGCGTCGGCCACGGTCTCGCGGTCCTGGTCGCCCTCGACCTCGACGAGCGTGCCGAGCGGGATGTCGTCGGCGAACGCCTGCAGGTACAGCTCCCGCGCCTTGTCGAGCGCCGCGGCCTTGTCGAACGGACCCGTGTTGAACTCGCCGCGCGCCTCGAGCCGCTCGACGCACGTCGCGACCGGGGTGTCGACGAAGATCGTCGCGTCGGGCTCCATCGCGCGCGAGTTGAGCGTGCGCACCCAGTCGAAAGGCAGCCCCTGCGACGTCTGATACGCGAGCGACGACGCGACGTACCGGTCGCTCACGACCCAGGTGCCGGCCTCCAGCAGCGCCCGGATCTCGACGGTGTGCTCGATGCGGTCGGCCGCGAAGGTGAGGGCGACGGTCTCCGGTTCGAAGTGCGCGGCGCCGTCGGTGAACGAGCGGGCGATCTTGCCGATCACGCCGTCGGTCGGCTCCTTCGTGAGCTCCACCGGGATGCCGTGCTCGAGCAACCGGGCGGCGAGGAGCGCGCCCTGCGTCGTGGTGCCGGCGCCGTCGAGACCTTCGAGCACGATGAATCGTCCGCGGCTGCTCACGCATTCGAGGATACCGGCGGGAGAATCGAGGGATGGTCGCCCTCCCCGCCCCGATGCTCGCCAAGTCCGTCGACAAGCTGCCCGAAGGCGACCTGCTCTACGAGCCGAAGTGGGACGGCTTCCGCGGGCTCGTCGCGGTCACCGCCGAACCGGATGGCCAGAGCGGCGTCGAGATCGGCAGCCGCGGCGACAAGCCGCTCACGCGCTACTTCCCCGAGCTCGTCGACGCCTTCGGGCGGCTGCTGCCGCCGTGCGTGCTCGACGGCGAGATCGTCGTCACGATCGAGTGGGAGGGTCGGCGTCGGCTGCACTGGGATTCGCTCACGCAGCGCATCCACCCGGCCGCCTCGCGCGTCGAGAAGCTCTCCGTCGAGACGCCCGCATCCTTCGTCGCCTTCGACGTGCTCTCGATCGGCGATCGCGACCTCACCGCGCTCCCCCTCGCCGAACGTCGCGCCGCTCTCGAGCAGCTCTTCGCCGACGTGCCCGCTCCCCTGCACCTGACCCGCACGACGCGCGACGCCGACCTCGCGCGACGCTGGCTCGACGAGTTCGAGGGGGCGGGGCTGGATGGCGTCGTCGCCAAGCCGCTCGGCGATCCGTACCAGCCGAACAAGCGCGCGATGTTCAAGATCAAGCACAAGCGCACCGCGGACGTCGTGCTGCTCGGCTACCGCGTGCACAAGTCGGGCGAGGGCGTCGGCTCGCTGCTCGTCGGGTTGTTCCACGACGGGCAGTTGCGCGCCGTCGGCGGGGTGTCGGCGTTCAGCAACGCGCGTCGGCTCGAACTCATCGACGAGCTCGCCCCGCTCGTCGAGACCGACGAGTCGGGTGCGGTGGCCACGGGCGAGAAGGAACGCAGCCGCTTCAACGCCGCGAACAAGGACACGTCGTTCGTGCGGCTCCGTCCCGAGCGCGTGCTCGAGGTGCGCTACGACCAGATGGAGGCGGGACGCTTCCGGCACACCGTGCAGTTCGAGCGCTGGCGGCCGGATCGCGATCCCGAGTCGTGCACCTACGACCAGCTCGACGTGCCCGCGGTCTACGACCTCGACGACGTGCTGCAGTAGCGGTCAGGGGGTCTCGACCGACGGGCTCGATACACCGCGCTGCGGGGCACTCAACCCGCGAGGAGACGCGCGAGGTTGGCGAGGGAGGCGGTGATGCCGGCCTCGTGGTCGTCGGCGGAGATGCCGGGCGGCACGTCGTCGGCCCGGATCTCGACGAGCGAGCCGTCGGGATGCGGTGCGACGCTCCACGTCATCGTCATGGTGCCCGCGAAGGCGGGATCGTCGGATTCGAAGTCGGCCGCCTGCACGAGCCGCTCTCCCGGCACGACCTCGAGGATGCGCACGTCGACGATGTCGGTGTCGTCCCCCGACTTGCCGTGTCCGGGCTCGTCGTAGGCGAGCACCATCCGGTAGGAGCCACCGGAGCGTATGTCGGCGTGCTCGAAGCGACCCGACATCCCGGTGGGCGGCAGCCACGCGACGAGGTCGTCGGGGTCGGTGAACGCGCCGAAGACGCGGTCGGCCGGCGCCGGCACGACCCGCGACACCCGATCGGTGCGGCCCATCGTCAATCCGCGATCGGGTTGCCGTCGGCATCCCAGTTGTCGGCGTTCTTCTTGCTCGGCTGCACGCGCGGCGGCTCACCCGGCATCTTCGGGAAGTCGGGCGGGAACGGCAGCTCGCCGAGCCCTGAGTCGAGGTCGCGCTGCCACCAGTCGAGCAGCGTGTCGATGCGGCCGGGCTTCGCGGCGAACGACGCCCACGGGTCGCCCGTCGCGCGCAGCCGCTCGGGCACGGTGAGCACCGTGAAGTCGCGCGGATCGACGTGCTCCAGCTCTTCCCACGTGATCGGCGTCGAGACCGGGGCGTGCGGCAGGGCGCGCGGGCTGTAGGCCGCGGCGATCGTGCGGTCGCGGTTCGCCTGGTTGAAGTCGACGAAGACCTTCTCGCCGCGCTCCTCCTTCCACCACGAGGTCGTGACGCGATCGGGCATCCGGCGCTCGAGCTCGCGGGCGGCGGCGATGACCGCGTGCCGCACGTCGAGGAACTCCCACTCCGGCACGATCGGCGCGTAGAGGTGGATGCCGCGGTTGCCGGAGGTCTTGATCCAGCCCTCGAGCCCGGCCTCGCGCAGCACCTCGCGCATCGCGAGCGCGGCGGGCACGGCCTCGGCGAATCCCGTGCCCGGCTGCGGGTCGAGATCGATGCGCAGCTGGTCCGGGTGATCGGTGTCGGCCGTGCGCGCCGGCCAGGGGTGGAAGACGATCGTGTTCATCTGGATCGCCCAGACGATCGAGGCGGGCTCGTCGAGCACGACGAGCGGATGCGAGCGCGCGCTCGGGAAGACGACGGGCACCGAGCGCAGCCACTCGGGCGCGCCCTTCGGGGGGTTCTTGGAGAAGAAGCTGTCGCCGTCGACGCCCTCGGAGTAGCGCTCGAGCGCGACGGGACGGTCGCCGTTCGCGGCGAGGAACGCGTCGGCGACGGCGATCGCGTACTCGGCCAGGCCCTGCTTCGTGATGCCCGGCTCCGGCCAGAGCACGCGCTCGGGGCTCGACAGCCGCACCTCGCGGTCGCCGGCCTGTAGCAGGATCGCGTTCGCCGCCATCAGCCTCTCCGGCCCGCGGTCCCGCGTCGGCTGCGGGCGACCGCGCGGTGGGAGCTCCAGGACAGCACCGCGAACGCCGACGTGCCGCTCATCACCGAGAAGAACGACAGCCACGACAGGATGCCGCCGACGCTGAAGGCGGAGCCGACGGAGAGCACCGAGCCGACCGACCCGATCGACAGCACCGACCCCGCCGAGCCGATCGAGAGGATCGAGCCCGTCGATCCGATCGAGAGCAGCGACCCCGGGGATCGTGGCGTCGTCGCGCGTGTCATGCGTCCATCCTCGCCTGCCGCCCCGACATCCACTATTCAGTGTTGCCAAGTACCGGTACTCAGTGTTACTTTCTACCGGTAGTCAGCAACACTGAATAGCGAGGAGGGCCGGGTGCCCAAGCAGATCACCGAGATGCTCAAAGGCACGCTCGAGGGCATCGTGCTCGCGATCCTCAGCGGCCGAGCGGCCTACGGATACGAGATCACGGCGTGGTTGCGCGACCAGGGATTCACCGACATCGCCGAGGGCACCGTCTACGCCCTGCTCGTGAGAGTCGAGCAGCGCGGGCTCGTCGACGTCGAGAAGGTGCCCTCCGAGAAGGGTCCGCCCCGCAAGGTGTACACGCTCAACGCCGCCGGCCACGAGTACCTGAACGAGTTCTGGGGAACGTGGAGCTTCCTCGCAGAACGACTGGAACAGCTCCGCACGGAAGGGAAGTAGACATGGCGAAGAACCCCCTGGAGCTCATCATCGGCTCCTTCGAGGACAAGAAGCAGTGGCGCGCCTACAAGACGCGGGTGAAGGGATTCCCGGAGCCCTACCGCACGACGGTCGCCGCGATCGAGCGCTACCTCATGCACTCGGGCGACACCCCGACCGACTGGGCGCTGGCTCAGAGGATGTTCGACGACCTCGCCGACCTCTTCGACCGCGCGGCCTCGGACGGCACGCCCGTGCGCGACATCGTGGGAGACGACCCGTACGAGTTCGTCGAGACCTTCGTCGCGACCTACTCCGACGGCGGCTGGATCGGCAAGGAGCGCGACCGGCTGCGCACGACCATCGCCGAGGCCGAGGAACCGCAGCCGTGAGCGCGGCGATCGAGGTGCGCGGCATCGAGAAGTCGTACCAGAAGCTGCACGTGCTGAAGGGCGTCGACCTCGACGTCGAGCGCGGGAGCATCCTGGCCCTGCTCGGGTCGAACGGCGCCGGCAAGACGACGCTCGTGCGCATCCTGAGCACGCTGCTGCGCCCGGATGCCGGCACGGCGCGGGTGGAGGGGCTCGACGTCACGGCGGCTCCGGCGAAGGTGCGCGAGGCCATCAGCCTCACGGGCCAGTTCGCGGCCGTGGACGGCGTGCTGACCGGGCGCGAGAACCTCGTGCTCGTGGGCCGGCTGCGCCACGTCACCGACCCGGGAGCGACGGCCGACGACCTGCTCGCGCGGTTCTCGCTCACCGAGGCCGGCGGCCGGCGCGTCGCGACCTACTCGGGCGGCATGCGGCGGCGGCTCGACATCGCGATGAGCCTCATCGGGGACCCGTCGGTGATCTTCCTCGACGAGCCGACGACGGGTCTCGACCCCGAGGCGCGCCTCGAGGTGTGGCAGACCGTGCGCGAGCTCGCCGGCCGGGGAACGACGGTGCTGCTCACGACGCAGTACCTCGAAGAAGCCGAGCAGCTCGCCGACCGCATCGCGATCCTGCACCGCGGGCGCATCGTGCAGAACGGCACGCTCGCGGAGCTCCGCGCGCTGCTGCCGCCCGCCGAGAAGCAGTACATCGAGAAGCAGCCGAGCCTCGAGGACGTGTTCTTCGCGGTGACCGGTTCCCGAGACGAGGAGGACGCGGCATGAACGCGATCAGGGACATGGCGACCCTCACGGGTCGGTCGCTCACGCACATCCTGCGCAGCCCGGACACGATCATCACGACCGCGATCATGCCGATCGGGTTCCTGCTGCTGTTCGTGTTCGTCTTCGGCGGCGCGATCGACACCGGCGCGGGAGCGGGCGAGGGCTCCTACGTGAACTACCTGCTGCCCGGCATCCTGCTCATCACGATCGCGTCGGGCATCTCGTACACGGCGTACCGGCTCTTCCTCGACCTGCAGGGCGGCATCTTCGAGAGGTTCCAGTCGATGCCGATCGCCCGGTCGAGCGTGCTCTGGGCGCACGTGCTGACCTCAGTCGTCGCCAACCTCGTGTCGGTCGCCGTCGTCGTCGGCGTGTCGCTGATCGCCGGGTTCCGGTCGGGGGCGGGTCTGCTCGCCTGGCTCGCGGTCGTCGGGATCGTGACCCTGTTCACGCTCGCGCTCACCTGGATCGCCATGATCCCGGGGCTCACGGCGAAGTCCGTCGACGGAGCGAGCGCGTTCTCGTACCCGCTCATCTTCCTGCCGTTCCTGAGCTCGGCCTTCGTGCCGACGCAGTCGATGCCCGGTCCCGTGCGGTGGTTCGCCGAGAACCAGCCCGTGACGTCGATCGTGAACGCGATCCGGGCGCTGCTCGGCGAGCAGCCGGTGGGTGCCGACCTGTGGATCGCGCTCGCCTGGTGCGTCGGCATCCTGCTCGTCGCGTACGTCGCGGCGAACGCGATCTACCGCCGCAAGATCAGCTAGGTCTCGTTGCACCCGCTGCGCGGGGCACTCGACCCACGAGGTCACTCGACGAGCTTGCCCGCGACCGAGACGTCGCGCATGAGGGCGGCGATCTCCGGCGGGACGGGGGCGATCGCCTCTCGCACCACGGTGTCGTCGGCCGACCAGACCAGATTGATCTGCAGCTCCGGGTCGGTCTCGGGATAGTCGCTGCGGTTGTGGCAGCCGCGGGTCTCGCGCCGCTCGAGCGCGGCGCGCAGGGTCGCCCGCGCCGCGAGCGCCGAGGCCCGGAGGTCGAAGGCGTGCGCGAGGTCGTGGTAGCCCGCGACGTCGGGATGCACGCCGACCGCGCTCATCCGCTCCTCGACCCGGGTCAGCGCCTCGAGTCCCGCCAGGAGCCCCTCCTCCGACCTGACGACACCCGCGTGCTCGGTCATGAGGTCGCGGATCGCCCGCTGCAGCGCCCGCACGTTCTCGGGCCCGTCGGCCGCGAGCAGCCCGTCGAGCTCGGCCCGCGCCTCGTCGATCGCGGCCGCCGAGCGCGTCTGCGCCGGCAGTCCGGCCGAGTACGCCGCCGCCGCCTCGCCGACGATCCGCCCGTAGACGAGCAGCTCGATGAGCGAGTTGCCGCCGAGACGGTTGGCGCCGTGCAGCCCCGACGACGCCTCGCCGATCGCGTAGAGCCCGGGCACGTCGGTGCGGTGGTCCTCGGGGCGCACCCACACCCCGCCCATCGAGTAGTGCGCGGTCGGGGCGATCTCGATCGGATCGGTGGTGATGTCGAGCATCTGCAGCTCGAGCATCGTCTGGTACACCCGCGGCAGGCGCTGCATGATCGTCTCGCGGGGCAGGTGGGAGACATCCAGCCAGACGCCGCCGTTCGGCGTGCCGCGGCCCTCCCGGATCTCGGTGTAGCACGCGAGCGCCACCCGGTCACGGGTCGAGAGCTCGAGCCGTTCGGGGTCGTAGTCCGCCATGAACCGCTCCCCGAGCGCGTTGCGCAGGATGCCGCCCTCGCCGCGGGCCGCCTCGGAGATCAGGGTGCCCGCCGCGTGCGACGGCTCGAGGATGCCCGACGGGTGGAACTGCACGAGCTCGGGGTCGCGCAGGCGGCCGCCCGCGAGCACCGCGAGGCGGAACGCGTCGCCCGTGTTCTCGTCGCGGCGCGACGACGTGCGGCGCCAGATGCGGTTGTGCCCGCCGGCGGCGAGGATCACGGCGTCGGCGTGGATGAGGTAGCGCGTGCCGTCCTCGAGATCGAAGCCGTAGGCGCCGAAGGCGACGCCGTCGGCGTTCACGAGGATGCGCGTCACGTAGACCGTGTCGAGGATCGGGATGTCGAGCTGAGCCGCGCGGTTCACGAGCGTGCGCTGGATCTCGAGGCCCGTGTAGTCGCCCGCGAACGCCGTGCGGCGGTAGGTGTGCGCGCCGAAGAAGCGCTGCGAGATGCGGCCGTCCTCCTCGCGCGCGAACGGCATCCCGTAGCGCTCGAGATCCTCGATGCCGCGGGCCGCGCCCTCGGTCACGACCTGCACGGTGTGCGGGTCGGCGAGCAGGTACGACTCCTGGATCGTGTCGGCGGCGTGCTGCTGCCAGGAGTCCTCGGGGTCCATGGTCGCGAGCGCGGCGTTGATCCCTCCCGCGGCGAGCGAGGTGTGCGCGTCGTTCTTCGCCCGCTTGCCGAGCACGAGCACCTCGGTGCCGAGCTCGGCGAGCTCGATCGCCGCGCGCAGGCCCGAGCCTCCGGCCCCGATCACGAGCACGGCGGTGGACAGTCGGCGTTCGGTCGTCATGCCTCCACGCTACGAAGCCGCCTGCCATTACTCCAATGCATATAGCTGCTCGAAGCGATGCGCCTACGCTATCGTCATGAACCTCGATCAGCTCCGCGGCTTCGTCGAGATCGCCCGGGTCGGGCGGTTCACGCGGGCCGCCGAGTCGCTGCACCTCGCCCAGCCCTCGCTCAGCCGGCAGATCGCCGCGCTCGAGCAGGATCTCGGCGCCCCGCTCTTCACGCGCACCCCCGCCGGCGCGCGGCTCACCTCCGCGGGCGAGTCGCTCCTCCCCTGGGCCCGTCGGATGCTGAGCGACGCGACCTCTGCCCGCCGCGAGCTCGGCGAGCTCGCCGGACTCGAGCGCGGGCGCGTGAGACTCGGCGCGACCCCGACCCTGTGCATCAGCCTGGTCGCGGAGACGCTGACCGAGTTCCACGCGACGCACCCCGCGATCGACCTCGCGCTCGTCGAGCAGGGCTCGCTGCGGCTCCTCGACGACCTCGCCGCGGGAGAGCTCGACATCGCGCTCGTCACGACCTCGCGTCCACCGGGCGACGACCGCGTCGTGCTCGAGCCCCTCCTCACCGAGGAGCTCGTCGTCGTCTCCGCGACCGCGCTGCCGGGCGACGCCCTCGCGCTCGCGGAGGTGGCCGAGCTGCCGCAGATCGTGTTCAGCGCGACCTACGACCTCCGCGCCGCGACCGACGCCGCCTTCGACGCCGCGGGGCTCTCGCCGCGCGTCGTCGTGGAGGGCGCCGAGATGGATGCCGTGCTCCGCTTCGTCGAGCGCGGGCTCGGGATCGCGATCGTGCCGGCGATCGTGCTCGTCGACCGGCCCGGGCTGCACTCGGTGCGGCTGGCGGCGCCCTCGCTCACGCGCACGATCAGCCTCGCGCGTCCGGTCGGCGTCGCCCCGACGATCGCCGCGGCGGCGATGCGGGCGGCCATCCTGTCGACGGCGCGGGCGTTCGCCGACCGGGCCGACCTGCCGATGCGGGTGGCGTGACGCCGGATCGACGGGAATAGCCGAGGCGGCACCGCGTTACACTTCCATGCAAACGCATATATCTGGGTCCCGAGGCCCCGGCAGAGAGAAGTGATCCCCATGCAGTTCGGAGTGTTCTCCGTCAGCGACATCACCCGCGACCCGGTCTCGGGCGAGACCCCGAGCGAGGCGGCGCGCATCAAGGCCACCGTCGCGATCGCGCAGAAGACCGAGGAGGTCGGGCTCGACGTCTTCGCGATCGGCGAGCACCACAACCCGCCGTTCTTCTCCTCCTCCCCCACCACCCTGCTCGCCCACATCGCGGCGCTCACCACGAAGCTGCACCTCACGACGTCGACGACGCTCATCACGACGAACGACCCGGTGAAGATCGCCGAGGACTACGCGATGCTGCAGCACCTCGCCGACGGCCGCATGGACCTCATGCTCGGGCGCGGCAACACCGGCCCGGTCTACCCGTGGTTCGGCCAGGACATCCGGCAGAGCCTCCCGCTCGCGCTCGAGAACTACAACCTCCTGCACCGCCTGTGGCGCGAAGACGTCGTCGACTGGGAGGGCAGCTTCCGCACGCCGCTCCAGGGCTTCACCTCGACGCCGCGCCCTCTCGACGACGTGCCGCCGTTCGTCTGGCACGGCAGCATCCGCACCCCGGAGATCGCCGAGCAGGCCGCGTACTACGGTGACGGGTTCTTCGCGAACCACATCTTCTGGCCGAAGGAGCACTACCAGCGGCTCATCGAGTTCTACCGCCAGCGCTTCGAGCACTACGGGCACGGCACCGCGAAGCAGGCGATCGTGGGCTTGGGCGGTCAGGCGTTCCTCGCGAAGAACTCGCAGGACGCCCGGGATGCCTTCCGCCCCTACTTCAACGAGGCCCCGGTCTACGGGCACGGGCCCAAGATGGAGGACTTCGCCGCGCAGACCCCGCTCTCGGTGGGATCGCCGCAGGAGGTCATCGACAAGACGCTGACCTTCCGCGAGTCGTTCGGCGACTACCAGCGCCAGCTCTTCCTCATCGACCACGCGGGGCTGCCGCTGCCGACGGTGCTCGAGCAGCTCGAGCTGCTCGGCGGCGAGGTCGTGCCCGTGCTCCGCAAGGAGCTCGCCGCCCGGCGCGACCCCGAGGTCCCGGAGGCCCCGACGCACGCGTCGCTCGTCACCGCGAAGTACGGCGACGCCGAGCCGCGTCAGCCGAAGCCGAACGCCAACCGCGGCGACAACGTCACGGGCGGCTCCCCCTACCAGGACTCGTCGGACACGGCGGCCGCCTGATGGCCGGCCGGGCCCGGCTCGCGAACGACGCCTGGGAGTCGCTGCTCACGGTGCACGCGACCTTCATGAAGTCGTTCGCGGCCTCATCGCTCTGGGGCGACGTCTCGATGAAGGAGTACGACGTGCTCTACGCGCTGTCGAAGGCCGACGCCCCCGTGCGGCTCACCGACCTGCACCGCCGCGTGCTCCTGAGTCAACCCGCGCTCTCGCGACTGGTCGACAGGCTCGTCGAGCGCGGCCTCGTCGAGCGCTGCGAGGACGCCGGCGACCGCCGCGCGGTCAGGCTGACCC
>JAEWKY010000078.1 GCA_023457615.1 Actinomycetes bacterium
CCCGCCCGGGGGGCCGGGGCCCCGGGGGCCGGGGGGGGCCGGGCCCCGCTCCTGCACGCCGGCGCCGACGTGTCAAGACGCGTCGAACCTCGATCTGCGGGCGCCGGCGCAATCCGCCGACGGGGTCCGCGCCGGAGCCCCCGTGTCGACCGGGAGAGCCTCGGCCGGCGGACATCACGAAGGAGTTCCCCCATGAACACCCGCAAGAAGACCGCTCTCGGCATCCTCGGCGCGGCGGCCACCGCCGCCTTCGTCGCGGGAGCCGCGACCCCCGCCCTGGCCGACGACACGACGCAGTCCTGGTCGAACGACATGACGACCACGAAGACGCGCATCCTCGAGACCCTCGACCTCTCGAACGAGTCGCCGGTCGTCGTGAACCCCGAGGTCGCGACGGGTGACGTCCACACGGGCGACATCCTCTCGGGCGTGCTCTCGGCCAACGAGGTCGGCAACAGCAACGTCGTCGGCTCGGGCAACGACAGCGCGATCGGCTCGGGCAACACCACCGCCGTCGACGGGATCGACGCCCAGGTGGACGACGTGGTCGACAGCACCGTCGGCGACATCACCGGCAGCGTCGACGACATCCTCGGCGACCTCGACCTCGGGCTGACCAACCTCTTCGAGGACTGATCGCCCCCTCGAGGGCTGATCGCGCCGGAGACCACGATGCCCCCGTCGCACGTCGTGCGGCGGGGGCATCCCCGTGCCCGGCGGCCGTTCCGCGACCGCCGGACACGCGTCAGATCAGCGCCTTGGTGTGCCAGACCGTCTTCGAGTCGGTGAAGGCGAGGATGCGGTGCAGCGTGAGCGCGGGGATGCCCGGCTCGGGCGGGAGCACCCGCGTGAGGGTCTCGGCGGCGGCGACCTCGTAGTCGATCCAGTCGAGCGCGCCCGCTCCGGCGAGGTCGAGCGCGTTGACGTCGGCGTGCGCGGCGAGCCACGGCGTGATCTCCGCGGGGGAGCCCGTGAGCACGTTGACCACTCCCCCGGGCACGTCGCTCGTCGCGAGCACCTCGGCGAGCGAGATCGCCGACAGCGGGCGCCTCTCGTCGGCGATCGCGACGACGGTGTTGCCCGCGACGAGAGCGGGCGCCACGACGTTCACGAAGCCGAGGAGCGACCCGCCCGCGACCCCCTGCGGCGCGACGACGACGACGACGCCCGTCGGCTCGGGGACGGAGATGTTGAAGTACGGTCCGGCGACGGGGTTGCCCGATCCGGCGACCTGCGTGTACTTGTCGGTCCACCCGGCGTACCAGACCCAGGCGTCGATGGCGGCATCCACCTGCCGGGCGGCGGCCGCGGCCGAGACGCCCTCCGACTGGCGCAGCTCCTCGACGAACTGCTCGCGGCGCCCCTCGAGCAGCTCGGCGATGCGGTAGAGCACCTGCCCGCGGTTGTACGCCGTCGCGCCCGACCAGCCGGAGACGGCCGCGCGGGCGGCGACGACGGCATCCCGGGCGTCCTTGCGGGAGGCGAGAGACGCGTTCGCGAGGAACGCGCCCTTCGGCGTCGTCACCTCGTAGGTGCGGCCGGACTCGCTGCGCGGGAACTTGCCGCCGATGGCGAGCTTGTAGGTCTTCGGGATGCTGAGCCGGCTCACGCCACGCCCCCCTTCAGGTAGGCGGCGAGGCCGTGGCGTCCGCCCTCGCGGCCGTAGCCCGACTCCTTGTAGCCGCCGAACGGCGAGGCCGGGTCGAAGCGGTTGAACGTGTTCGCCCAGACGACGCCAGCACGCAACTGGTCGGCCACGGCGAGGATCTTCGAGCCCTTGTCGCTCCAGATGCCCGCGGAGAGGCCGTAGGGCGTGTTGTTCGCCTTCGCGATGGCCTCGGCGGGCGTGCGGAAGGTGAGCACCGAGAGCACGGGTCCGAAGATCTCCTCGCGGGCGATCGTGGAGGCCGTGGAGACGTTCGTGAAGATCGTCGGCGCGAACCAGAAGCCGTTCTTCGGGATGTCGCACGGCGCGCTCCAGCGCTCGGCGCCCTCCTGCTCGCCGATCTCGGAGAGGGTCCGGATGCGGTCGAGCTGCTCCTTCGAGTTGATCGCACCGATGTCGGTGTTCTTGTCGAGCGGGTCGCCGAGCCGGAGCGTCGACAGGCGGTCCTTGAGGCGCGCGACGACCTCGTCGTGCACGTTCTCCTGCACGAGCAGCCGGCTGCCGGCGCAGCAGACGTGGCCCTGGTTGAAGAAGATGCCGTTGACGATGCCCTCGACGGCCTGCTCCATCGGGGCGTCGTCGAAGACGATGTTCGCCGCCTTGCCGCCGAGCTCGAGCGTGAGCTTCTTGCCCGTGCCCGCGACGGCCTTCGCGATCTCGCGACCGACGGCGGTCGACCCCGTGAATGCGACCTTGTTCACGTCGGGATGCCGCACGAGCGCCGCCCCGGTCTCACCCGCGCCCGTGACGATGTTGACGACGCCCTTGGGCAACTCGGCCTGCTGCAGGATCTCGGCGAAGATCATCGCGCTGAGCGAGGTCGTCTCGGCGGGCTTGATCACGACGGTGTTGCCCGCGGCGAGTGCGGGCGCGACCTTCCAGGCGAGCATGAGCAGCGGGAAGTTCCACGGGATCACCTGGGCGGCGACGCCGAGGGCGCGCGGCGAGGAGCCGAGCCCCGCGTGGTCGAGCTTGTCGGCCCAGCCCGCGTAGTAGAAGAACCACGCGGCGACGAGCGGGACGTCGACATCCCGGCTCTCCTTGATGGGCTTGCCGTTGTCGAGGCTCTCGGCCACGGCGAGCTCGCGCGCGCGCTCCTGCACGAGCCGCGCGATGCGGAAGAGGTACTTGCCGCGGTCGGCGCCGGGGAGCTTCGACCAGGTCTTCTCGTAGGCGCGGCGCGCGGCGGCCACGGCCCGGTCGACATCGGCCGCGGTCGCGGTCGCGATCTCGGCGATCTTCTTCTCGGTCGCGGGCGAGATCGTCGAGAAGCCCGATCCCGTGCCGTCGACGAAGTCGCCGTCGATGAAGAGCCCGTACGACTTCTTGAGATGCAGGATGCTCGTCGACTCGGGAGCCGGCGCGTAGTCGAGGAATCGCTCGGTGCGCTGCACGTCCTTGGCCATCAGTCCACCGTCACGTAGTCGGGGCCGCTGTAACGGCCGGTGCTGAGCTTCTGACGCTGCAGGAGCACGTCGTTGAGCAGGGTCGAGGCGCCGAAGCGGAAGAGGTGCGGCTGCAGCCACTCCTCGCCCACCGTCTCGGCGACCGTCACGAGGTACTTGATCGCGTCCTTCGACGTCTTGATGCCGCCGGCCGGCTTCACGCCGACCTTCTCGCCCGTGAGCCGGTGCCACTCGCCGACGATCTGCAGCATGAGCAGCGTCACCGGGAGGGTCGCGGCGGGCTGCACCTTGCCGGTCGAGGTCTTGATGAAGTCACCGCCCGCGAGGATCGCGAGCCACGAGGCGCGACGCACGTTGTCGTAGGTGTTGAGCTCGCCGGTCTCGAGGATGACCTTGAGGCTCGCGTAACTGCCGTCGGCCCGGCGGCACGCCTCCTTGACCGCGACGATCTCCTCGAAGACCTTGCCGTAGTTGCCCGCGAGGAAGGCTCCGCGGTCGATGACCATGTCGATCTCGTCGGCGCCGGCGGCGACGGCATCCTCGGTGTCGGCGAGCTTCACGCGCAGCGACGCCCGGCCGCTCGGGAACGCGGTGGACACGGCGGCGACCGAGATGAGCCCGTCGTCCGGGTCGCCGTGCAGCGCGCCGAGGGCCTCGACGGCGACGCCGACCATGTCGTTGTAGACGCACACCGCGGCGACGCGCGGCGTCGACGGGTCGGTCGCGTCGGGGGTGATCGCCTTCGCGACGAGCGAGCGCACCTTGCCGGGGGTGTCGTCGCCGGCGAGGGTCGTCAGGTCGATGAGCTTGATGACCTCGTCGAGCGCCCGCGCCTTCGAGGTGGTCTTGATCGAGCGGGTGCCGAGACCGGCGGCGCGGGCCTCCAGCCCGACCGCGTCGACCCCCAAGAGACCCTCGAGGTGGATGCGGAGGCTCTTCTCCGTGAGGTCTCCTCCGAGCAGCTTCACCGCCCGGTCGGCGGGGGCCAGCGACGTCGCGTCCATCCGAGGAAGTCTACGCTGGGGGCGTGAGCGGAGTGCCGGTGCTGGCCGTCGATTTCGGCGGGACCAAGGTGGAAGCGGCACTCGTGGCCGACGGCGTGCTGGTTCCCGGAAGCCGCGCGCGCCGTCCCACCGGCCCCACCGCGACGGCCGCCGAGCTCGACGACGCGGTGCGCGCGGTCGTCGCGGAGGCGCTCGGCGACACCGCCGTCGACGCGGTCGGGATCGGCTCGGCCGGCCCCGTGGACTCGGTGCGCGGATTCGCCTCGCCGCTCAACGTGCCCGCCTGGCGCGATCATCCGCTGCGCGCCGTCGTCGAGGAGTGCGTGCCCGGCGCCCGCGTCGTGCTCGCGATCGACGGACTCGCCATCACGCTCGCCGAGGCCCGCTACGGCGCCGGGCTGGGGTCGTCGAACGTGCTCGGCATGGTCGTCTCGACCGGCATCGGCGGCGGGCTCGTCGTGGACGGCCACGGCATCCGCGGGCTGAGCGGGAACGCCGGGCACGTCGGGCACATCCAGGTCGCGGGCTACGACGACGCGTGTCCGTGCGGCCGCGTCGGGTGCGTGGAGGCCGTCGCGTCCGGCCCCAGCTCGGTGCGCTGGGCCCGGACCCAGGGATGGCGCGGAGCCACCGGCGAGGAGCTCGCG
>JAEWKY010000079.1 GCA_023457615.1 Actinomycetes bacterium
GGCGTGGGCACGGGCGGCACGTCGTGGCGGCTCGACGGCCGGGGCCGGGTCAGCGCGCGGGAGTGGTCGCGGCACCCCGACTGCCGGTGCGCAGCTCCTCCAGGAACCGACTGGGCCGGCGCTCCGGCCCTCGCGCACCGCGTCGCGCCCACGACAGCGACAGCCGTCGCCGCGCGCGGGTGATCCCGACGTAGAACAGGCGGCGCTCCTCGTCGATCGCCGCGAGCCCGCGGGCGTGCACGATCGGCAGCAGCCCGTCGCTCAGGCCGACGAGGTGCACCGAGTCCCACTCGAGACCCTTCGCGGCGTGCAGGGTGCCGAGCACCACGGCCCGCACGGGGAGCTCGCCCTTCGACTGCTCGCGGTCGTCGATCTCCGCGGCGAAGCGGGCGAGCGGCACGTCCTCGGGGGTGCTCTCCGCGAAGCGGACGACGGCGTCGAGGCCGGCCCAGTCGTCGCGGCCGAGCTTCGAGTGCGCCCGGTCGAGCGTCCAGCCCGCCGCGCGCGCGGTGTCGGCGACGAAGCCGCGCACGGGGTCGTCCGGGAAGCGCTGCGCCTGCACGGCGAGGGCCGACGTGAGCTTGCGCACCGCCGGGATCTCGAAGAACGGGGTCCCGGCGAGCGAGCGGGTGACGATGCCGCGTGACGCGAGCGCCTGCTCGAGCACCGCCGCCTGCTCGTTCACGCGATGCAGCACGGCGAGCTGCTCGGGCGGCGCGCCCGCGGCGAGCTCGGCGGCGATCGCGTCGGCGACCCCCGCCGCCTCGGCCGCATCGTCGTCGTACGCGACGACCTCGCCGACGCCGCCGCGGGTGGCGGTCGCCGACCTGAGCTCGAGCGCTCCGGGTCGTCCGCGCATCAGGCGGTTGGCCACCTCCAGGATCTGCGGGGCCGACCGGTAGTTGCGCTCGAGCCGCACCACCTCGGCGCCCGGGTGATCGCGCTCGAAGTCGAGCAGGTAGCGGCTCGACGCCCCCGCGAACGTGTAGATCGTCTGATTGGCGTCGCCGACGACGCACACGTCGCGCCGTTCGCCGAGCCACAGGCTCAACAGCCGGTGCTGCAGCGGCGAGACGTCCTGGAACTCGTCGACGACGAAGAAGCGGTACTGCGCGCGCACCCTGTCACGCGCGAGCGGCTCGGTCTCGAGCATCCCGCACGCCACGAGCAGCACGTCCTCGAAGTCGATGCGGCGGCGCTCGTCCTTGAGCTCCTCGTAGTGGTGCTGGATGTCGGCGACCGCGTCGGCATCCAGGCCCCGGGGCAGCGGACGCTGCCGGGCGGCCTCGGCGTAGGCGGCGATGCTCAGCTCGGAGGTCTTGCGCCACTCGATCTCACCGGCGACCTCCCGCACGGCACCCGCCCCGAGCTTCACGCGCGCACGCTCGCCCGCTTCGGCGATGTAGCGCGCCTTGTTGTCGAGCAGCCGCGGGGCCGCGCCGCCGACGAGGTCGGGCCAGAAGAAGCCGAGCTCGCCGAGCGCCTCGGCGTGGAACGTGCGCACGACGGCGCCGGGCGCGTCGAGCGCGCGCAGCCGGTGCCGCAGCTCGCCGGCCGCCTTCGTCGTGAAGGTGAGCGCGAGCAGGCTGCCGGGCGAGTAGACGCCCTCGCGGATGCCGTGCGCGATGCGGTGCGTGATGGCCCGGGTCTTGCCGGTGCCGGCCCCGGCGAGGATGCAGACGGGGCCGAGGAGCGTCTCCGCGGCGCGCCGCTGCTCCTCGTCGAGCCCGTCGAGGATGCTCGCTGCGGTCAAGAACGGGACCCGTCGTCGAGCTCGGCCCCGTACCAGTGCTCGATGATCGCCCGCGCGATCGACGTCGGACCGGGCAGCAGCACCTCGCGCGACGCGGCGGCCGCGGCGAGCTCGTCGCGCGTGAACCAGCGGAGGGCGCGGATCTCCTGTCCGTCGGCCGAGCCCGTCGTGTCGGAGCCCGCGACGACGCGCGCCTGGAACCCGACCATGAGCGACGCGGGGAACGGCCAGGGCTGGCTGCCGAGGTACTCGGGGTCGGCGACGCGCACCCCCGACTCCTCGTGGACCTCGCGGATGACGGCCGCCTCGAGCGACTCCCCCGGCTCGACGAACCCGGCGAGCAGCGAGAAGCGGTTCGCCTCCCACGCCGCGTTCGAGCCGAGCAGCAGCCGGTCGTCCTCGTCGAGCACGCCGACGATGACGGCGGCGTCGGTGCGCGGATAGAACTCCGTGCCCTCCTCGTCGCGGCGCACCCACCCGGCGAGCGCCGGCTCGGTCGACACCCCCGCGCGCGGCGAGAAGCGCGACACGGCGTGCCAGTTCAGGATCGCGAGCGCCTGCGTGAACAGCCCGGCGTCGCGCTCGTCGAGCCGCGCGCCGATGCGTCGCAGGTCGCCCCACTCGGCGGGGCCCGAGGGCACGTCGTCGAGCTCGTCGAATCCCTCGGGGGAGTCGACGGCGAGCACGACGAGGGGGGTGCCGGCGGGCAGGTCGTCGGTGGTCTCGATCGTGCGTCCGAGGTACACCGCGAGCGCCGCCTGCGGCACGATCGACGGCGGCAGGATGGCGAGCCGGGTCGGGCTCGCGAGCAGGGCGCGACCCTCGTGCAGCACGATCGCGCGGGTGCGGGCGTCGTCGAGCAGGGCGTCGATGCCGCCCGCGCGGCTCAGGTGGTCGCGGTCGAGAGCGGCGCGGGCGAGTGGCAGCCGCCGGGAGAAGGAGAGGCCCGCGTCCTGTGAACGGGCAGGGACGGGAGTGTCGGACATCCGCACTCCTCCTGCACCGACCTACCCTGTGGACATGGCCCGGTCGCATCTCACTCTAGCGGCGCTCGCGACGTCCGCCGTGGCGGACCTCGAGGTCGTCGGCGCGCAGTCGTTCGGCGCTCCCGGCGGCGACTTCGACAGCGCCATCCTGACCGGTCGCGACGGCCGGCACTGGATCGTGCGGGTGCCCCGCTCGGAGCGCGCGGAGCAGGAGCAGTCCGCCGACCTCATCGCGCTCCGGGCCCTGAGCGCCGGCGTGCGCGCGCGGCTGCCGTTCACCGTCTCGACGTTCGCCGGGCAGGTGCCGGTCGACGGCACGCGCGCCGTCGTGTCGGAGTTCGTCTACGGCTCGAAGGTGCCGCTCGGATCGATGAGCGACGCGCTCGCCGCCTCGATCGGCAGCGCCATCGCCGCCATCCACTCTCTCCCCCCGACCGTGGTGGTGGATGCCGGCCTGCCGTCGCACTCCCCCGTCGAGGCCCTGCGCGCCGTCGTCTCGGTGATGGATCGCGCCGCCGCGACCGGACTCGTGCCCGCCGCGCTGCTCGCCCGTTGGGAGCGCGCGAGCGAGGAGCCGACGCTCTGGCAGTTCACCCCGACCGTGGTCAACGGCTCGCTCGGCTCCGACTCGTTCCTCTCGGCGAACGACGAGGTCACCGGCATGATCGGCTGGCACGCGCTGCGCGTCGGCGATCCCGCGGCCGATCTGCAGTGGCTGGCCGGCTCGGGCCTCGAGGTGGTCGATGCCGCGTTCGCCGCCTACGCGAGCGTGCGGGGCACGGTCGACCGGCAGCTCCGCACCCGCGCCGCCCTGCTCTCCGAACTCGAGGTCGCGCGCTGGCTGCTGCACGGCACCGAGACCCGCGACACGGGCATCATCGACGACGCCGTGCAGATGATGTCGTCCATCGTCGACGACGTGCAGAAGGACCTCATGTCGCCGCTCGCCGAGCGCACGACCGGCCCGCTCGACGTGGACCAGGTCGAGGAGCTGCTCGAGCGCACGTCGCACATCCGCTGACGGTGCGCGGATGCTGACGCGCGCCGAGATCGCCGAGGGCCGGGCCTTCGCCGCCGCCGCGCTCGCCGACGCGGGCATCGTGCTCACGCCTGCCGAGGAGGCGGAGCTCGAGGTGAGCGACTTCGGCCTCGGGATGCTCGACGAGATCGGCCTGCAGATCCTCGTCTACGTCAACACCGAGCGGGTGTGCGCGAAGGAGCTCGTGCTGCGTCCCGGTCAGGTGTGCCCCGAGCACCGGCACGTCGGCGAGGGCGACGAGCCCGGCAAGGAGGAGACCTTCCGCGTGCGCACGGGCGAGGTGTGGCTCTACGTCGACGGGCCGCCCGCCCCCGAGCCCCGCGCCACGCCGGCGCGGCGGGAGCACTTCGGCGTCTGGCACGAGCTCGTGCTGCGCCCAGGCGACCAGCACACGATCCTCCCCGGCACACGGCACTGGTTCCAGGCCGGACCCGAGGGTGCGATCGTGACCGAGTTCTCGACCCGCAGCACCGACGAGCGCGACCTGTTCACCGATCCCGACATCCGCCGCATCACGGTCGTCGCCGACTGACCTCGCGGCGACGGCCGCGGCTGTCGCATTCGGAGGACGGATGACCCGACGCGCCGACGACACGCCGCCTCAGGCCACCGCCGTCACGGGAACGCGACCCCAGGCC
>JAEWKY010000080.1 GCA_023457615.1 Actinomycetes bacterium
GGTCTCGACGGGCGCCGGGGCCGGGGCCGGGGCGACGCAGCCGGCGAGGAGCGCCGCGGCGCCGCCGGCGCCGACGCCGGCGCGGAGCAGGGTGGTGGAGCGGGACACGGAGGCCTCCAGGGCTTTCTCTGAGGGACGGTACGGAGAAGAACGGTGCTCACCCTAGCGCCGGGCGGACCCCGCGCGATCGGGGGCGGTCAGCCGTTGCAATCCCGTTGCAATCCGGCGTCGCGCTCCCGCTCCGCGCACCGGTGCTACCCTGAATCCATGCGTCTCGGCCTGCTCCTTCTTAGCCGCCGCGACGAGGTCTAGCCCAGAGCCTCCCTCGTCGCGGAGTTCGTCGTCGGCTCGACCCGAATCCGAACAGACCAGGAAGCCAGACCATGAAGAACACCCAGCGTCCCTCGGGGATGCCGTTCCACCGCTACCGCCCCTACTCGGAGCAGTTCGCGACCGACCTGCCCGACCGCACGTGGCCCGCGAAGGTCATCGATCGCGCGCCGATGTGGTGCGCCGTCGACCTCCGCGACGGCAACCAGGCGCTCATCGACCCGATGAGCCCCGAGCGCAAGCGCAAGATGTTCGAGCTGCTCGTGCGCATGGGCTACCGGCAGATCGAGGTCGGCTTCCCGTCGGCGAGCCAGACCGACTTCGACTTCGTGCGCATGCTCATCGAGGAGGGCCTCATCCCGGACGATGTCGTCATCCAGGTGCTGACCCAGGCCCGCGAGGAGCTCATCGCGCGCACCTTCGAGTCGATCAAGGGCGCCCAGCAGGCGATCGTGCACCTCTACAACTCGACGAGCGTGCTGCAGCGCGAGGTGGTGTTCCGCACCGACGTCGAGGGTGTCAAGCAGATCGCGCTGCAGGGTGCCGCGTGGTGCAAGCAGTACGAGGCGACCGTGCCCGGGACGACCGTGTACTACGAGTACAGCCCCGAGTCGTACACGGGAACGGAGCTGCCCGTCGCGCTCGAGATCTGCAACGCCGTGATCGAGTTCTTCCAGCCGACGCCCGACCGCAAGGTCATCGTGAACCTGCCGTCGACCGTCGAGATGGCGACGCCGAACGTCTACGCCGACTCGATCGAGTGGATGTCGCGCAACCTCGTGCACCGCGAGAACGTCATCCTCTCGCTGCACCCGCACAACGACCGCGGCACCGCCGTCGCCGCCGCCGAGCTCGGCTACCAGGCCGGCGCCGACCGCATCGAGGGCTGCCTCTTCGGCAACGGCGAGCGCACGGGCAACGTCGACCTCGTCGCCCTCGGGCTGAACCTGTTCACGCAGGGCATCGACCCGCAGATCGACTTCTCCGACCTCGACGAGATCCGCCGCACGGCCGAGTACTGCAATCAGCTCAAGGTGCACGAGCGCTCGCCGTGGGCCGGCGACCTCGTCTACACGGCGTTCTCGGGATCGCACCAGGACGCGATCAAGAAGGGCTTCGAGGCGCTCGACGCGAAGGCGGCGACCCTCGGCAAGCCCGTGAGCGAGATCGAGTGGGCGGTGCCGTACCTGCCGATCGACCCGAAGGACGTGGGCCGCGGCTACGAGGCCGTCGTGCGCGTCAACTCGCAGTCGGGCAAGGGCGGCGTCGCCTACCTGCTCAAGGCCGACCGCTCGCTCGACCTGCCGCGCCGCCTGCAGATCGAGTTCAGCTCGGTCGTGCAGGCGAAGACCGACTCCGAGGGCGGCGAGGTGACGAGCGAGCAGATCTGGGAGATCTTCCAGGACGAGTACCTGCCCGCGAGCGTCGCCGACGAGAAGTGGGGGCGCTACGAGCTGCTCGGCACCCGCACTGCGAGCGAGATGGACGGCGAGGTCGACCTCGACGTGCGCCTGCGGGTCGACGACGACGTGCAGCCGCAGACCGGCACGGGCAACGGACCGATCGCCGCGTTCCTCGGCATCCTCGGCGCCCAGGGCCACGACATCAAGCTGTACGACTACGTCGAGCACACGCTCTCCGCGGGCGGCGACGCGCAGGCGGCCGCCTACGTCGAGCTGCAGGTCGACGGCAAGCGGCTGTGGGGAGTGGGCATCGACGGCGACATCTCGACTGCGTCGCTCAAGGCGGTCGTGTCGGCGGTCAACCGCTCGGTGCGGGCCGACGCCTCCGACCGGGAGCTCGCCTCCGTCTAGCCCTCCACGAGCAGCACGCGCCCGGCGGGAGAGACCGCGCGGGCGGCCTCGAGCTGCTCCTCCGCGACGAGTGTCACGAGCACGCCGTCCGGGGAGAGCCAGTCGTCCAGGTTCCGCGTCACCGCGCGGAGCGGGTCGAGGCCGTCCGCGCCTCCCGCCACCGAGCGCTCCGGCTCGTGGCGGCGGAAGTCGGCGGGGATGTCGTCGAGGCGCGACGTCGGCACGTGCGGCAGGTAGGCGACGGCGAGGTCGACGCGTCTGAGAAGGTCGCGGGGGAGGGCATCCCACCAGTCGCCGCGGAGCGCCGTGAAGCCATGGCGCTCCCCGTTGCGTACGGCGTACGCAAGCGCGGCGGGGTCGACGTCTACGGCGTAAGTCCCGGCGGCGGGCAGGCGCGTCGCGAGGGCCGCGGCGATCGCGCCCGAGCCGCAGCCGAGGTCGACGACGACGCGGGCTCCGGGTCGCGCGGCGACGGCGGCGTCGACGAGCAC
>JAEWKY010000081.1 GCA_023457615.1 Actinomycetes bacterium
GAGGACGAGGGCGCGCTTGCCGGTGAGTTCGAGGTCCATGCCCTCACGCTACGGTGTCCCCGTGAGCGAAGACGCCCTCCCCGCCCGAGTCCGCGCCGTCGTCCTGGGAGCCGGACCCGGCGGCCTCGCCGCCGCGGCCGAGCTCCGCCGGGCCGGGGTCGAGGCGATCGTGCTCGACAAGGCCGACCGAGTCGGGTCGAGCTGGGCGGGCCACTACGACCGCCTGCACCTGCACACCTCCCGTGGGCTGTCGCACCTGCCGGGCTACCCGATCCCGCGGAGCTTCGGACGCTGGGTCGCCCGCGACGACGTGCTGCGCTATCTCGCCGACTACGCCGCCCACCACGAGCTCGACGTGCGGCTCGGCGTGACGGCGACGGCGGTCGAGCGCTCCCCCGACGGCTGGGTCGTCGGCTGGACCCGCGGCGCCGAGACGGGGCGGCTCGAGGCGGACGTCGTCGTGGTCGCGACGGGTTACAACCACACCGCGAAGCTGCCCGACTGGCCGGGTCTGACGCAGTACCGCGGCACCGTCGTGCACTCGAGCGCCTACAAGAACGCCGCGCAGCTCGGCGGGAGGGACGTGCTCGTCATCGGACCGGGCAACAGCGGCGCCGAGATCGCGGCCGACCTCGCGGAGTCGGGGATCGCGGTCTCGCTCTCGATGCGCACGCCGCCGAACATCGTGCTGCGCTCGGTCGCGGGCATCCCGACGACCGCGCTCGTGGTGAGCATGTCGCCGCTGCCCGAGCGCGTGCAGGATGCCCTCGCCCGCGTGCTGCAGCGTCTCGTCGTCGGCGACCTGCGCCGCTACGGCATCCCGCGGGCACCGCGCGGCATCGTGAGCCAGCAGCGCCGCGACGACGTGACCCCGACGATCGACGTCGGCCTGCTCGCGGCCCTGCGTGCGGGCACCGTGCGGATCGTCCCGAACGTCGCGTCGTTCACCGCCGATTCGGTCGTGCTCGCGGACGGCTCCGAGCTGCGCCCCGACGCGGTCGTCGTGGCGACCGGGTTCCGGCGCGGGCTCGAGGGACTCGTGGGCGACCTCGGCGTGCTCGCCGGCTCGGGGCGCCCGCTCGTCAACGCCGAGGCCCAGCTCGCCGCGCATCCGGGGCTCTTCTTCCTCGGCTACTCGAACCCCCTCACCGGCAACCTGCGCCAGCTCGGCATCGACGCCCGGCGCATCGCGAGGACGGTCGCGGCGAAGGGGTGACCCCTCCCGCGGGAGGACTCGGGATCCGCCGCGCGACGGAGGGCGATCCGCCTTCCTCCCGACGCGACGGCGCCCCGCGGCGGAGGAGGGTCGGAGCATGTCACGATTCGACTCCGCCACCTCCGCCGCCACCGCCTTCGGGGTCGGCATCCTGCTCCTCGGCGCGCTCGCCGGCTGCTCCGCGATCGGCGACGTGCTGAGCAGGCAGCATCGCGAGGACTTCGCGACCTACGAGGACGCCGCCGAGGGCTGGGTGGGGGTCGGCATCCCGGCCTGGATCCCCACCGACGCGACCGGGATCCGCAACCTCGCGACCGCCGACGAGACGGTCTCCGTCGTGCGCGTCGTCACCGAGTCCCCGCTCGCGGGAGAGTGCGAGACGGCCGAGCGGCGCGGCATCCCCGTGCTGTCGGCGGAGTGGGCCGACCTCGACTGGTCGACGGTCGGCTTCCCGGACGAGGTGGAGCGCTGCGGCGACTACGAGATCGTGCCGACCGACGACGGGTGGCTCGGCTGGTTCAGCGCGACCGAGCCGGGGCAGACGCCCGGCTGATCCCTCCCTCGCCGGAGCGTCGAGCCGCGCCGATATAGTGTCGCCCAGCTAACACTCAGGAGGGGTGGACCATGGCAGAGCGCACGAGCCGCAGCGGCAAGAAGGTCGTCCAGGCGGAGGAGGCCCCCAAGCCTGCGACGACCGCGAAGGAACGGGCCGAGATCAAGGCCGAGGCCGACCGGCGCGTCCGCGAGGGCGAGGGCTGGCAGGCGGCGCCGGAGGCGAGGAAGGGCGCCACCACGAAGCGCGTCATCGCGTTCATCCTCTGGGGCCTCGCGATCGCCCTCGAGGGCGTCGGCATCTGGTACCTCGTCACGCAGGTGCGCGGCACGAACGTCGACGGCGAGCCGATCCCGCAGCCGGAGTGGCTGTTCTGGGCGCTCATCGGGCTGCTCGTCGTCATCGGCGTGCTGACGATCATCGGCTCGCAGCTGTGGAAGGCCGCGAACCAGGCCGATCCCGCGTCGCGTCAGGAGGCGTTCCGCTACTTCGTGCAGAACCAGCTCGGCGCGCTCATCCCGATCCTCGCGTTCGTGCCGATCATCATCGTCATCCTGCTCAACAAGAACCTCGACAACCGCACGAAGGGCTTCGCGGGCGCCGTCGGCGCGGTCGTGCTCGTCGCCGCGGTGCTGCTCGGCATCGAGTGGAACCCCGCCTCGCAGGAGGCGAACACCGAGGACGTCATCGAGGAGGAGATCGCCAACGAGGGGCAGATCGACGAGTACACGGCGATCGTCGAGGAGCTCACCGGCGCCGACCTCGTCGCCTGGACGCTCGGCGGCAAGGTCTACCACCTCTGCACCGACACCTCGGCGGTGAGCCAGGACTCGGCCGACGGGCGCATCTTCGAGGGCTCCGTCGCGGACGCGCACGCCGCCGGCAAGGAGGGCCTCACCCTCCAGGTCGACCAGGAGATGGAGCAGTGCGGCCTGACCGATCCCGAGAACCTCGACGACATCGAGGCCGAGATCGAGCAGCTGCGCGCCGACTACGAGACCGCGAACGCGGGCTGACCCGGCTCCCGCACGTCACGCGGCTCGGCGCTCGTCCGGCGGGTGGGCTCGGGTTGCTCCGCCAGTTCGGTCTTGCTCCGCCAGATGGCGGCGGAGCAACGCCCATTCGGCGGAGTAACCCCGGACGCGGGGCGGGTCACCGTCCTCGCTCGGTGCCCCGCCGGTAGTTGCCGGTCGCCCGCGCGAGCAGCTGCTGATCGGCGTCGTCGTCCTCGCCGAGCATCCCGCTCAGCCGCTCGGCCGCCGCACCCGCGACCGTCACCACCCGGCGCCCTCCGCGGGAGATCAGGATGCGGCCGTCCTTCGTGACCCGGTACGAGAAGGGGTCGTCGTCGAGTCCCACGCGTCCATCCTGCCCCGCGTACCCTGGGTGAGGCCGCGACACCGCCGTCGCGACCGGAGAGGGATGCCCGCGCATGAACGTCTGGATCGAGGTGTTCGGCTGGATCGGCTCGGGCCTGCTCGTCGTGTCGCTGCTGCAGAGCAAGATGCTCGTGCTCCGCATCGTCAACTCGATCGCCTCCGCGATGCTCGTGCTCTACAACGTGCTCGTCGAGACGTGGCCGATGGTCGCCATGAACGCCGCGGTCATCGTCATCAACGCGTGGCACATCGCGAAGATCACGCGGGAGCGGAGGGCCGGGCGCGAGGGGGCGGTCAGCGCGTCGCGCGCGCCCGGAACCACCGGGTGAGGTCGCGCGCCGCCTGGTGCATGATCCCGTCATCGGCCGCGGCCTCGAGATCCTCGAACGAACGACGGAACCCCTCCGGCTCGTCGCGGGTCGCGTCGACCGGTTCGTAGCCCATCGTCCACTCCGCGAACTGCCGTTCCTGGATGCCGTCCTCGAGCAGCACGCGCACGCGTGCGTGCCGCGGGTCGGCGGCGATCCGCGCGACGAGCCCGCGGACGGTGCCCTCGCCGCCCTCGAGGAACTGGATGAACCGGCCCTCGCGATGCAGCAGCATCCCCGAGACCCCGGACCGCTCGTTGGCCGCGCGGCTCGACTCCAGCAGAGCGCCGAGCCGACCGTGATCGAAGGGCTCGGTCGCGACGCTCGTGTAGACGACCGAGATCAGCCGCTCGGACTCCGTCATGGTGTTCCTCCGCTCGCCCTCGCGTGAGAACGTTCCCTCGTCGAGCGTAGGCGCCGCGGTCGTGGCGCGAACCTCCCCGATCGAGGGACCGGCTGGACCGTCGACCTGCGGAGGCGCGAGGTCACCCCGCGGGCGCCACCGTCGTGCGGTAGACGGTCTTGTTCTTGCCGAGGCGCCGCTCGAACGCGAAGCCCGCCTTCTCGAAGATGCCGGGCGTCACGTTGTGCAGGAACGACGACGAGACCTTCTTGCCCGGTTCGACGATGTTGGGGAACGAGACGACCTCCCCGCCGCCCGCCTGCGCGATGAGGTCGAGCGCCCCCTGGAGCGCCCGCAGCGTGACGCCCCGACGCCGGTGGTCGCGGTCGACGAAGAAGCACGTGATGCGCCAGGGCGCGGTGCGGGTCTCGCCCGCGTCGAACTCCTTGCGGTGGTAGATGCCGGGCAGCTCGGTCGGCGATCCGTACTCGCACCACGCGATCGCCTGATCTCCGTCGAACACGAGCGCGGCGTGCGCGACCCCCTCCTCGACGAGCCGCCGCTTGAACGTCGCGCGGTCGTGGTCGGCCTTGACGGTCTCGGTCGTGTCGCCGTGGAAGTAGCTGCAGTAGCAGCCGCCCCACACCCCGTTGTGCTTCTCGGCCAGCGCCAGCCACGCCGGGAAGGTCTCCGGCGTCAGCGGCCTCACGACGTAGTCGGTCACAGGGCCATCCTCGTCGACCGGGCCGTCATCGGGGTCGACGCGGAGCATCGCGCACGCCTCGCGAGCCGGGTCGCGTCGCCGGAACGTCGGCCTGGCGCCCCCTCCGGGCGCCTTTGGCAATCCCCCCGTTGACGGGCCGCCGGGGTAGACGGATCGGTGTACCGTCCCCAGTCAAGTGACCCAGAGAGAGCCGTCGGTAGGGGACGGCTCCCGCCATCGGGGCCACCGTCATGGGGAAATCCGCAACAGATTGGACGGTACTGAAAATGAGCACCACGGCACCAACGGCACCCGCTCCGGCTCAGCAGCCGGTCGTGGTGCACGACGCACCCCGGGGCAACACCCTCGGAGTCGTCGCCCTCGGACTCGCGATCTTCGGCTTCATCCTCGCGGTGTTCCTGCTCACGGCGGGACTCGCGTGGATCCTGCTGCTTCCCGCGCTCGCGCTCGGCGTCGTCGGACTCGTCGTCCGCGGCCGCCGCCGCGGCGCGGCGCTCGCGGCGGTCGTGATCGCCGCGATCGGTCTCATCCTCTCGTTCGTGGGCTTCCGGCTCCCGGTCGGGACGTTCACCGGGGCGGAGGCGCTCAACAACGAGGGCGTCAACCCGTTCTCCGTGCTCGCGGGGCCGCTGCCGGGCCAGCAGATTCCGGGCGTCGGCGGCGACACGGTCGCTGCGGGGAGCAACGGCAGCGGGATCACGGTCGAGGTGAGCTCGGTCGACTGCCACCAGCCGCTCGCCTCGGTCACGGGCCTGAACATCACCGGGGAGGTGTGCGCGATCACGCTCACGGCCACGAACGACGGCGCAGAGCTCGTCACGATCGACAGCTCCGACATCACCGCGAACGTGGACGGCACCGCGCTCCTCGCCGACGTCGACCTCGGAGAGGGGCCGCTGCTCGATGCGGAGGTGCTTCCCGGCGGATCGACCACCGGGACGGTGTACGTGAACATCCCCGAGGGGAACACGGGGCTCGACGGGCTGACCGTGGATGTCGGCGGCGAGGGCGACCTCGTCGACGTCGACCTGAGCGGCCTCCGCCTCGGCGGCTGACTCGGGCATCCGTCGGCCCCGCGTCTCGGACCCTCCCCGGAGGCGAGACGCGGGGCCTTCGTCGGAAGCGGAGAAGCTACCCCGTCACCCCTGATACCCGATGAGCCAGGTCACGCCGAAGCGGTCGACCACCGTGCCGTCGTAGTCGCCCCAGGGCCGCAGCTGCAGCGGGTCGAGCACCCGACCTCCGTCGGCGAGCGCCTCGAACCACGATTCGAGCTCGGCGGGCTCGGCCGTGCCGAGCAGCGAGAACAGGACGCCGCGGAGCTCGAGCGCCTCGTCGTCGGGCCCGGCATCGGCCGCGAAGAGCTCGACACGGCCCTGCAGCATGCCGTGCGCGATCGCCTCCCCGGGCCCGTCCGTGCGGCCGAACTCCGCGTAGGTGTTCAGCACGAGGTCGCCGCCGAAGACGCCCTGATAGGAGGTGAGGGCCTCCCGGGCCGAGCCGGGGAAGTGGAGGTACGGGGTGAGTCCGGTCATCTCACGACCGTACGCTCACCCGCCGAGCCGACGTGCTCCGGATCGCGCGCGAGCCCTACACGTTGAAGCGGAACTCCACGACGTCGCCGTCCTGCATGACGTAGTCCTTGCCCTCGATCCGCGCCTTGCCCTTGGCACGGGCCTCGGCGATCGACCCGGTCGCGACCAGGTCGTCGAACGAGATGATCTCCGCCTTGATGAAGCCCTTCTCGAAGTCGGTGTGGATGACGCCCGCCGCCTGCGGGGCCTTCCAGCCCTTGCCGATCGTCCAGGCGCGCGACTCCTTCGGGCCGGCGGTGAGGTAGGTCTGCAGCCCGAGGGTGTCGAACCCGATGCGGGCGAGCTGGTCGAGCCCGCTCTCGGTCTGCCCCGTGGACTCGAGCAGCTCGGCGGCGTCCTCCGGCGAGAGGTCGATGAGCTCCGACTCGACCTTGGCGTCGAGGAACACGGCCTGGGCCGGGGCGACGAGCGCCGCCAGGGCCTCGCGCTTCTCCGGCGACGTGAGCACCGACTCGTCGACGTTGAACACGTAGATGATGGGCTTCGCCGTGAGCAGCCCGAGCTCGCGCAGGAGCGGCACGTCGACCCCTGTGGCGCGCGACAGCGGCGTGCCGGCCTCGAGCGCCGTCTGCGCGGCGAGCGCGGCATCCAGGATGGCGGGGTCGAGCTTCTTGCCCCGCACCTCCTTCTCGTAGCGGACGATCGCCTTCTCGAGGGTCTGCAGGTCGGCGAGCGCGAGCTCGGCGGTGATGACCTCGAGGTCGTCCTTCGCGTCGACGACCCCCGACACGTGCACGACATCCGAGTCCTCGAAGCCGCGCACGACCTGCGCGATCGCGTCGGCCTCGCGGATGTTGGCGAGGAACTGGTTGCCGAGGCCCTCGCCCTCCGAGGCGCCCTTCACGATGCCGGCGATGTCGACGAACGAGACCGTGGCGGGCAGGATGCGCTCGCTGCCGAAGATGCCCGCGAGCACGGCGAGGCGAGGGTCGGGGAGGTTGACGACGCCGACGTTCGGCTCGATGGTCGCGAACGGGTAGTTCGCCGCGAGCACGTCGTTCTTGGTGAGCGCGTTGAAGAGCGTGCTCTTGCCGACGTTGGGAAGACCCACGATTCCGATTGTCAAAGCCACGGGGGTTCAGCCTAGTTGGGGACGACCCGGCGCGGCACGGAGGCGGTGTCGGGCGCCCGTGTCAGAGTCGGCATGTGCCGCTCGACTTCACCGCCATCGACTTCGAGACGGCCAACTCGTCGATGGCGAGCGCGTGCTCGGTCGGGCTCGTGAAGGTGCGCGACGGCCAGGTCGTCGATCGCATCGGGTGGTTCATCCGACCGCCGCAGGGACACGACCACTTCATCGAGTGGAACACGCGCATCCACGGCATCACGGCCGACATGGTGGTGGATGCCCCCTCCTGGGTCGAGCAGATGGCCGACCTCGCGGCGTTCACGGGCGACGACCTCCTCGTCGCCCACAACGCGGGCTTCGACATGCGGGTCATCACGACGGCGAGCGCCGTGACCGGCATCCCGGCTCCGCTCTACTCCTACTTCTGCAGCCTGCAGATCGCGCGCACGACCTACCAGCTCGACTCCTACAAGCTGCCCTCGGTCGCCCTCGCCGCGGGCTTCCAGGACTTCCCGCACCACGACGCCGTCGCGGATGCCGAGGCGTGCGCGGCGATCATCATCCACGCGGCCGAGAAGCACGGGGCGATCGACGTGCCCGAGCTCGTGGAGCGCGCGGGCGTGCGGCTGTCGACGATCGCGCCGATCACGGCGGCTCTCGCGGGCTGACCCCTCGCGGGGTTAGCTGGATGCCGTGGCGTTCACCCCCGCTCCCGCGTTCCGCACCCGCCCCGAGCTCCGCGGCACGTTCGGGATGGCGGCCTCGACGCACTGGCTCGCGACGGCGACCGCGCAGGCGGTGCTCGAACGCGACGGCAACGCCTTCGACGCGGCCGTCGCCGCCGCGTTCACCCTGCACGTCGTCGAGCCGCACCTCAACGGACCGGGCGGCGACCTCGTCGCGCTCGTGCACGCGGCCGGCGAGCCGGCGCCGCGGGTCATCGCGGGTCAGGGTTCCGCTCCCGCCGCGGCGACCCTCGAGCACCACCTCGCGCTCGGCCTCACCGAGATGCCGGGCGCCGGGTTCCTGGCCGCCGCGATCCCCGGGGCGGTGCCGGCCTGGCTCGCGCTGCTCGAGGAGCGCGGCACGTGGGAGCTCGCCGACGTGCTCGCGTTCGCCCTCGGCTACGCGCGCGACGGGCATCCGATCCTCGCGGCGACGGTCGCGACGATCGCGCGGGTGCGCGACCTGTTCGAGCAGCACTGGCCCGACTCCGCACGGCAGTGGCTTCCCGGGGGCCGGCTGCCCGAGCCCGGTCGGCTCGTGCGCAACGAGGCGTGGGCGTCGACGCTCGAGCGGCTCGTCGGAGCGGGTGCGGGTGCGCCGACCCGGGAGGCGCGCATCCGGGCCGCCCGCGAGGCCTGGTCGCGCGGCTTCGTCGCCGCCGCGATCGAGGAGGCCGTGCGCATCCCGTCGCGGCACTCCTCGGGACTCGACGCGCCGGGAGTGCTGACGGCGGCCGACCTCGCGGCGTGGCAACCCGGCGTCGAGGAGCCGAGCGTGCTGCCGTTCCGCGGCGTGGAGGTCGCGAAGGCGGGAGCCTGGAGCTCGGGGCCGACGCTGCTCGCGGCGCTCGCCATCCTGGATCACCTGCCCGACGACGCGCTCGATCCGTCGACCGAGGTCGGCGTGCACTCGATCGCGGAGGCGCTCAAGCTCGCGCTCGCCGACCGCGACGCCTACTTCGGCGACCCGGCGCGCGTGCCGGCGGCGGCGCTCCTCGATCCCGCGTACGCGCGCGAGCGGGCCGCGCTGATCGGCGACACGGCGTCGGCGGAGTTCCGGCC
>JAEWKY010000082.1 GCA_023457615.1 Actinomycetes bacterium
GCTCGCGCGCGACTGGAACGTCGCCGCCGACGTGTGGAGCGTCACGTCGTGGACGGAGCTGCGCCGCGACGGCCTCGCCGCCGACGAGCACAACCTGCTGCACCCGACCGAGCCGGCGCAGGTCCCCTACCTCTGGCAGAAGCTGCAGGGCTCGGAGGGGCCGTTCGTCGGCGTCTCCGACTTCATGCACGCCGTGCAGGACCAGATCCGGCAGTTCGTGCCCGGCGAGTACCAGACGCTCGGTGCCGACGGCTTCGGCTTCAGCGACACGCGGGCCGCGGCACGCCGGTTCTTCAAGATCGACGGCCCGTCGATCGTCGTGCGCGTGCTGCAGTCGCTCGCGCGGCGCGGCGAGGTGGCGGCGGACGCTCCGGCCCAGGCGATCGAGCGCTACCGGCTGCACGACGTCAACGCGGGAACCTCGGGCTCCGCGGGCGGCGAATCGTAAGTGGCCCCTGCGCGCACCAAGCAGCAGACCCTCGCCTGGCTGCGGACGCTGTCGGGCGAGCTCTCGACGGCGACCCTCAAGCGCCTCGAGGACACGCTGCCGTGGTACCGCGACATGCCGCCCGGGCGCCGCAGCGCCGTCGGGCTCGTCGCCCAGGCGGGCATCACGAGCTTCATCTCCTGGTACGACGATCCGAAGTCGATCCCGTGGATCGCTGCGGATGTCTTCGGCGCTGCCCCGCGGGAGCTGCTGAGGTCGGTGAGCCTCCAGCAGACGCTGCAGCTGATCCGGGTGACGGTCGAGGTCGTCGAGCAGCGCGTCAAGGACGACGACGAGAGCCTGCGCGAGGCGATCCTGCTCTACTCGCGCGAGATCGCGTTCGCCGCGGCCGACGTCTACGCCCGCGCCGCCGAGGCCCGCGGGCTGTGGGATGCCCGGCTCGAGGCCCTCGTCGTCGACTCGATCCTCACCGGCGAGTACGACTCGGAGCTGCCGAGCCGCATCGCCGCGCTCGGCTGGAACGGGCACGGCGAGGTGAGCGTGCTCGTCGGCACGGCGCCGCGGATGCTCGACGTCGACATGCTGCGCCGCACGGCCCGGCACCTCGAGGCGGACGTGCTCATCGGCGTGCAGGGCAGCCGTCTCGTCATCGTCATCGGTCGCGTCGAGGAGGCGGCCGAGGGCGACGCCGCCGTCGAGTCGACGACCGAGCCGCGGCCGTTCCTCGAGATCGCCGCCGAGCTCGAGCCCGGGTTCGGACCCGGCCACCTCGTGCTCGGCCACGCCGTGCCCTCGCTGCTCGAGGCGGCGCGCAGCGCGAAGGCGGCCCTCGCGGGCTTCGCCGTGGCCCGGGCCTGGCGCAACGCCCCCCGGCCGGCCCTCGCCGACGACCTGCTGCCCGAGCGCGCGTTCGCGGGCGACCCGCTCGCCCGCTCGACGCTCATCAACCGCATCTACCGGCCGCTGCAGGACCACTCGACCGAGCTGCTGACGACGCTGTGGTGCTACCTCGACAACGGCCGCTCGCTCGAGGCGACCGCGCGCGAGCTCTTCGTGCACCCGAACACCGTGCGTTACCGGCTCAAGCGCATCTCGGAGGTCATCGGCTACGACGCCACGGGCGCGCGCGAGGCCCTCATCCTGCAGTCCGCGCTCGTCGTCGGCGCGATCGCCGGGTCTCCGAAGTCGGAGCGCTGAGCACCCTTCGTAGGAATCGCCCAACGATTCCCGAGGTTCTTGGTCGGGTCACCCCCACGGGTCGGCGCGGGTGCTGGCAGGATGGACTCTCGTGAGTGTCGTCGTCGTCGCGCCCGGTCAGGGCTCGCAGACCCCCGGATTCCTCGAGCCCTGGCTCGCCGAGCCGAGCATCGCCGAGCACCTCGGCGCCCTCGCGGAGGCCGCGCAGCTCGATCTGCGCCGCCACGGCACCGTGTCGGACGCCGACACCATCCGTGACACCGCGGTCGCGCAGCCGCTCATCGTCGCGGCGTCGCTGCTCGCGTTCCGCGCCGTCGCCGGTGACCGTGCCGAGAGGCTCGCGGGCGTGGCCGGCCACTCGGTCGGCGAGCTCGCCGCCGCGGCCGCCGCGGCCATCCTGACCGAGTCGGACGCCATGGTGCTCGTGCGGGAGCGCGGGCAGGCCATGGCCGCCGCGGCCGCGCAGGTCGCGACCGGCATGAGCGCCGTGATCGGCGGCGACGAGGGCGAACTGCTGCAGAAGCTGGAGGAGCTCGGCCTCTCCCCCGCGAACTACAACGGCGGCGGCCAGCTCGTCGTCGCGGGCGAGCTGCCCGCCCTCGCGGCTCTCGCCGAGAACGCCCCCGCGGGCGCCCGGGTCATCCCGCTGCAGGTCGCCGGCGCGTTCCACACGCGCTTCATGCAGCCGGCCGTCGAGCACCTCCGGTCGGTCGCCGACGGCGTCGCCGTGAACGACCCCGCCCTGACGATCTGGACCAACAAGGACGGCTCGACCGTGACCTCCGGGAGCGCCTTCGTCGATCTCCTCGTCGGCCAGGTCGCGAACCCCGTGCGCTGGGACCTCTGCATGGCGGCGTTCGAGCAGGCCGGTGTCACCGGCCTCGTCGAGCTCGCCCCGGCCGGCGCCCTCGTCGGACTCGCCAAGCGCGGTCTCAAGGGCCTCCCCACGGTCGCGGTCAAGACCCCCGACGACATCCCCGCCGCCATCGAGCTGATCGAGAGCCACGCATGACGCTGCTGCAGACCACCCCCCGGGCGTTCACCCGCATCCTGAGCATCGGCGCCTCCCGCGGCGACCGCGTCGTGCCGAACGACGACCTCGTGGGACCGATCGACTCGAGCGACGAGTGGATCCGCCAGCGCACCGGCATCGTCACCCGCACCCGCGCGAGCGACGACGTGCTCGCGGTCGACCTCGCCGAGGCCGCGTCGAAGGACGCGCTCGCGAAGGCGGGGCTGACGGGCGCCGACATCGACACCGTGATCGTCTCGACGATCAGCAACGTCGCCGTCACGCCGTCGATGGCCGCGCTGCTCGCCGACCGCATCGGGGCGACGCCCGCCCCGGCGTTCGACATCAGCGCCGCGTGCGCCGGCTACGTGTACGGGATCGCCCAGGCCGACGCCCTCGTGCGCTCCGGCGTCGCCGAGCACGTGCTCGTCGTCGGGGCCGAGAAGCTCTCCGCGCTCGTCGAGCCCACCGACCGCACGATCTCCTTCCTCCTCGGCGACGGCGCGGGTGCGGCGATCGTGGGCCCGTCCGAGGAGCCGGGCATCTCGCGGGCCGTCTGGGGCTCCGACGGCTCGAAGTGGGACGCGGTCGGGATGAACGCATCCTTCCCCGAGCACGTGGCGGGCGCCCCGTGGCCGACGCTCCGCCAGGACGGGCAGACCGTCTTCCGCTGGGCCGTCTGGGAGATGGCGAAGGTCGCGCAGCAGGCGCTCGAGGCCGCCGGCGTCACCGCCGACGAGCTCGGCGCGTTCATCCCGCACCAGGCGAACATGCGCATCATCGACGAGCTCGCCAAGCAGCTGAAGCTGCCGGAGCACGTGCTCGTCGGACGCGACATCGAGACCACCGGCAACACCTCGGCGGCGAGCGTGCCGCTCGCGGCGGAGCGACTGCTGCGCGAGAACCCGCAGCTCTCGGGCCGCCTCGCGCTGCAGATCGGGTTCGGCGCCGGTCTCGTCTACGGCGCCCAGGTCGTGCGTCTGCCCTGACCCTCCCCTAATAGACTCGTCCTCGGTCATTCGAAGTCCGAGCACCACACCCCGCGCACGTCGCGAACCCCAAAGGAGAATCACCATGGCACTGTCCACCGATGAGGTCCTCGCCGGCCTCGCCGAGCTCATCAACGACGAGACCGGCATCGCGACCGACAGCGTGGAGCTCGACAAGTCGTTCACCGACGACCTCGACATCGACTCCATCTCGATGATGACGATCGTCGTCAACGCCGAGGAGAAGTTCGACGTCAAGATCCCCGACGAGGAAGTGAAGAACCTCACGACCGTCGGCGACGCCGTCTCGTTCATCGTCAACGCCTCGGCCTGACCGCCGGGCGGAACCGGATGGGGGCGGCAGCCCCCATCCACCCCCTGCTGCCGCATCACCCGCTTCACAGGAGTACAGGATTCGAATGACCAAGCGAATCGTCGTCACCGGCATCGGTGCGTCCACCCCGCTCGGCGGGACCGCCCAGGACACCTGGACCGCGCTGCTCGCCGGCGAGTCCGGCGCCAACAGCCTCGCCCAGGACTGGGTCGCGCAGTACGAGCTGCCCGTCACCTTCGCCATGGAGGCCAAGGTGCGTCCCGAGGAGGTGCTCGAGCGCGTCGAGACGAAGCGTCTCGATCCGAGCTCGCAGTTCGCCCTCATCTCGGCCCGTGAGGCCTGGGCGGATGCCGGCGCTCCCGACATCGACAAGACCCGGCTGGGCGTCGACTACTCGACGGGCATCGGCGGACTCTGGACGCTGCTCGACGCGTGGGACACCCTGCGCGAGAAGGGTCCGCGGCGCGTCCTCCCGATGACGGTGCCGATGCTCATGCCGAACGCGGCCTCCGCGGCGGTGTCGATGGATCTCGACGCCCGCGCCTTCGCACGCACCGACGTCTCCGCGTGCGCCTCGAGCACCGAGGCGATCGCGAACGCCTACGACCACCTCCAGCAGGGCCTCGCCGACATCGTGCTCGCGGGCGGCACCGAGTCGTGCATCCACCCGATCACGCTCGCGTCGTTCTCGTCGATGCAGGCGCTCTCGAAGCGCAACGACGAGCCGACGCGGGCCTCGCGGCCCTACGACGTCAACCGCGACGGGTTCGTCATGGGCGAGGGCGCGGGAACTCTCGTGCTCGAGACCCTCGAGCACGCGCAGGCCCGCGGCGCGAAGATCTACGCCGAGATCGCCGGCGGCGGCGTGACGAGCGACTCGTACCACATCACCGCCCCCGACCCCGAGGGCCGCGGCGCCGCGCGCGCGGTGTACGCCGCCCTCGAGCAGGCCGGCGCGACCCCCGCCGACGTGACCCACATCAACGCGCACGCGACGAGCACCCCGGTCGGCGACATCGCCGAGTACAAGGCGCTGCTCGCGGTCTTCGGCGAGCGGGTGCACGAGATCCCGGTCTCGGCGACGAAGGGCGCGCACGGCCACCTGCTCGGCGGCACGGGCGCGCTCGAGGCCATCATCACGGTGCTCGCGGTGCAGAACCGCCTCGCCCCGCCGACGATCAACCTCGACGACCAGGATCCCGAGATCCCGCTGCTCGTGCCGACGAAGCCCCACCCCCTCGGCGACGGCCCGCAGCTCGCGATCAGCAACTCGTTCGGCTTCGGCGGTCACAACGCCGTCGTCGCGATCCGCTCCTGGGACGAGTAGGGCTCACGCGCCCGTTTGTTGCACGCGCTCGCGGATTCCCGGAATCGCGTGCAACAAACGCGCGCTCTTCTGGACGCGCTCTTCTGGACGAGCGCTTCCGGACGAGCGCTTCCGGACGAGCGGAAGAGAATCTGAGGGATGCCGCCGCCGCGCGAGCGTAGGTTGAGACCGTGACGGACGCCGGCGC
Organism: Actinomycetes bacterium; assembly: GCA_023457615.1. Classification (GTDB taxonomy): domain Bacteria; phylum Actinomycetota; class Actinomycetes; order Actinomycetales; family Microbacteriaceae; genus Pseudolysinimonas_A. The sequence goes on from JAEWKY010000082.1 coordinate 5,495, forward strand.
CTGGACGACGATCGACGACCTCGACGCGCTCGTGGAGGTGATCGGCGAACCGCTGCCCGCCACCCGCGACAAGGCACGCCCCGCCCTGCTGCCGATCGACCGCGAGTGGCTCGCGGCATCCCCGTTCTGCGTGCTCGCGACGACCGGACCGCACGGCGCCGACGCGTCGCCGAAGGGCGACCCCGCGGGCCGGCTCGTGCACGTGATCGACGACCGCACGATCGCGATCGCCGAACGGCCCGGCAACCGCCGAGCCGACGGGTACCGCAACATCCTCGACGACCCGCGCGTCGGCCTGATCTTCGTCATCCCCGGTCGCGGCGACACGCTGCGGGTCAACGGCCGGGCGCGGCTCGTGCGCGAGGCGCCGTTCTTCGACGAGATGGTCGTGAAGGGCCACCGGCCGCTGCTCGCGATCGTCGTCGAGATCGACGAGGTGTTCCACCACTGCTCGAAGGCGTTCCTGCGCTCCGAGCTGTGGTCGCCCGAGACCTGGACCCCGGATGCCGTGCCGCGTCGCGCGGTCATCGCGCAGCTCTGCGAACGGCCGGGCACGCCCCTCGAGGAGCTCGACGCCTACTACGAGGTGTCGAACTACTCGCGCGGTCTCTACTGAGGCGGCGCCAGCCGGTCGAGGCACGATTCCCAGCCGAGCTGGTTCTGCTGCGCCGCCTCGGGGTCGCCGAAGCGCTCGTGCAGGATCGTGATGCCCGTTCCGCCGTCGACGGGCAGGAACGTCATCGTGACGAGCGTCTCCTCGTCCTCCCCGTCCCACTTCCAGGTGTGCACGAGGCGCCCGGGAGCCTCGACCTCGGCGTAGACGCCGCTGACCGCCATGCCGACGGGCTCCGACGCGATACGGAACGCTCCGCCGACGCGCAGGTCGATCTCGACGGTCGTCTCGAAGCGCTCCGGCCAGAACCAGGCGGCCAGCGCCACGGGATCGGTGAAGGCCGTCCACACGTCCCCGACGGGCGTGTCGACGACTCGCTGCACTCGGAACTCGGTCACGTCGTCTCCTCCAGATAGCTCTGCACGCGGTCGAGTCGCGACTCCCAGAAGGCGCGCTGCTCGTCGATCCAGGCCGCGGCCGCGGTGTACGTCTCGCCGCGGAGCTCGCACGTGCGCACGCGTCCGGCTTTCCGGGTGCTCACGAGTCCCGCGCCCTCGAGCACGGCGACGTGCTTGCCGACGCCGGCGAGCGTCATGCCGAGCGGGCGGCCGAGGTCGCTCACCGTGAGCGGTCCCCGTCGGAGCCGTTCGAGCATCCCGCGCCGCGTCGGATCGGCGAGGGCGCCATACACGCGATCGAGAGTTTCATTTACCACTCGGTAAAGTATTCACGACCGACCGTCTCAGGACAAGGGTGCGGCTGTTAGCCCGGCGGGGGGGTCGGGTCTGGGGGGGGGG
>JAEWKY010000083.1 GCA_023457615.1 Actinomycetes bacterium
CCGCGCCCGCCGGGGTCACGGCGCCTTGGGCCTCGAACTGCGCAGCAGCACGATGCCGACGACGAGCAGCGCGATCGGGAGCAGCAGTCCGCCCACGATGCGGCCCGCGGCGTAGCCGGGGTTGTCGGCGAACGCGCCGGCGGCGATGGCGATGTTCGTGAGCCCGCCGAGCGTCCACAGCCCGCCGATGATGGTGAGGATGAGCCCGGCGACGAATCTGCCGGTGCTGCGCGCCGGCGGCGGCGCGGCGGGCGGCGTGCCCGGGACGGCGGGATCGTTCGTGTCGGTCATGTCACTCCCCTGTTCGCGGATGCGGGGGCGCACTCCCCCGACGCGGAGCAGAGTATCAGTCGGTTCTCCCGCGGGAGCGGCCTGCGCCGACCGCTCAGACGAGGTCGAAGTCCGCGCCGAGCCCCTCGAGCTTCTGCACGAAGCGCTCGTAGCCGCGGCTGATGAGCCCGAGGTTGCTCACCGTCGACGTGCCCTCGGCCGCGAGTGCCGCGATGAGGTAGCTGAAGCCCCCGCGCAGATCGGGCACGCGCACATCCGCCCCTCGCAGCTTCGTCGGGCCGGAGATGACCGCCGCCTGCTCGAGCTCGCGGCGCGGCACCCGGCGGGTGACCGACTCGAGGCCGTCGCTGTGCACGACGATGTCGGCGCCCATCTCGACGAGCGCGTCGGTGAAGCCGAGCCGGTTCTCGTACACGGTCTCGTGCACGACCGAGACGCCCTCGGCCTGCGTGAGCGCGACGATGAGCGGCTGCTGCCAGTCGGTCATGAACCCGGGATGCACGTCGGTCTCGACCTGCACGGGACGCAGCGGGCCGCCCGGGTGGTAGAACCGGATGCCGTCCTCGTGCACGTCGAACGCGCCGCCGACCTTGCGGAAGACGTTGAGGAAGGTCATGAGCTCCTGCTGCCGCGCGCCGGCGACGAAGATGTCGCCCTGCGTCGCGAGCGCGGCCGACGCCCAGGACGCGGCCTCGTTGCGGTCGAAGATCGCGCGGTGCGCGTAGCCCGTGAGCTGCTCGACGCCCTCGATGAAGATCGTGCGGTTCGGCTCCATCCAGATGATGGCGCCCATCTTCTGCAGGATCGCGACGAGATCCATGATCTCGGGCTCGATCGCGGCGTTCTTGAGCTCCGTGACGCCCTTCGCACGCACGGCCGTGAGCAGCACCTGCTCGGTCGCGCCGACGCTCGGGTAGGGCAGCTCGATGTTCGCGCCGGCGAGGCCGTTCGGCGCCGTGATGCGGATGCCCTCGTACGACTTGTCGACGATCGCGCCGAACGCGCGCAGGGCGTCGAGGTGGAAGTCGATCGGGCGGTCGCCGATGCGGCAGCCGCCGAGGTCGGGGATGAGGGCCTCGCCGAGGGCGTGCAGGAGGGGTCCGCAGAACAGGATCGGGATGCGGCTCGATCCGGCGAGGGCGTCGATCTCGTGGAACTGCGCCCGCTCGACGTTGGACGGGTCCATGACGAGCACGCCGTCCTCGGGGCTCGTCACCGCCACCCCGTACGCCTGGAGCATGTTCGTGACGACCTGGATCTCGGAGATCTGCGGGATGTCGCTCAGCACGCTCGGGGTGCGCCCGAGCAGCGAGGCGACCATGGCCTTCGTGACGAGGTTCTTCGCCCCGCGCACGTCGACCCGGCCGGCCAGGGGCTTGCCGCCGCGGATGACGATCGAGTCGGCCTTGAGACCCACGCGCTCGGCGGCCTTGGCGGCGTCGCGGGCGAGGCCGTCCTCGATCCCGTCGAGTTCCGAGGCATCGTTCACGAGCGTTCCCATGTGTTCAGCGGCTCCTGCTCTGCGACCTGCGATCAGCGGACGGGGAGAGTTCTCGGCCTCCAGGACTCGCGCCCCGCCTCGAACTCGGTGATCCGCGCTTCGTCGCGCAGCGTGAGCCCGATGTCGTCGAGCCCTTCCAGCAATCTCCAGCGAGTGTAATCGTCGACCTCGAAAGTCGCCTGGAGGTCGCCGACGCTCACCGTGCGCGCGATGAGGTCGACCGTCGCGGCGACGCCCGGCTGCGCCTCGATGGCGGTCCAGAACGCCCCGATCTCGTCCTCGGACACGGTTCCCGTGAGCAGCCCCTGCTTGCCCGAGTTGCCGCGGAAGATGTCGCCGAACCGAGGCGCGATCACGGCCTTGAAGCCGTAGTCGCGCAGGGCCCACACGGCGTGCTCGCGCGAGGAGCCCGTGCCGAAGTCGGGGCCCGCGAAGAGCACGGTCGCGCCCGCGGCCCACGGCTGGTTGAGCACGAACGACTCGTCCTTGCGCCACTCGTGGAACAGGGCGTCGTCGTAGCCGGTCTTCACGATGCGCTTGAGGAACACCGCGGGGATGATCTGGTCGGTGTCGACGGCGCTGCGCGGCAGCGGGATCGCGGTGCCGGTGACGGTCTCGAACTTCTCCATGGTCAGACCCCCACCTCGAGACGGGCATCCGCCGGCAGGTCCGACGGCGACGACAGGGTGCCGCGGATCGCGGTCGCCGCCGCGACGACGGGCGACACGAGATGCGTGCGTCCGCCCTTGCCCTGGCGTCCTTCGAAGTTGCGGTTCGAGGTCGAGGCGCAGCGCTCCCCCGGGGCGAGCTGGTCCGGGTTCATGCCGAGGCACATCGAGCACCCCGCGAACCGCCACTCCCCGCCGAACTCCTCGACGATCTTGTCGATGCCCTCGGCCTCGGCCTCGAGCCGCACGCGGGCCGAGCCCGGCACGACCATGACGCGCACGTGGTCGGCCTTCCGGCGCCCCTTGATGATCGACGCGAAGGTGCGCAGGTCGTCCAGCCGGCTGTTCGTGCACGAGCCCATGAAGACCGCGTCGACCCTGATGTCCTTCATCGGCGTGCCCGCCGCGAGGTCCATGTACTCGAGGGCGCGCTCGGCGGCGGCCCGCTCGTTCGGGTCGGCGAGGGATGCCGGGTCGGGCACCGTCTCGTTGAGCGAGACCCCCTGCCCCGGGTTGGTGCCCCACGTGACGAAGGGCTCGAGCTCGTCCGCGTCGAGGAACACCTCGGCGTCGAACACGGCGTCGTCGTCGGTGCGCAGCGTCTCCCAGTAGGCGACGGCGGCCTCCCAGTCGGCGCCCTGCGGCGCGTGCGCGCGACCCTTGAGGTAGTCGTAGGTGGTCTGGTCCGGCGCGACCATGCCGGCCCGGGCGCCCGCCTCGATCGACATGTTGCAGATCGTCATGCGGCCGTCCATCGACAGCGCCCGGATGGCGGAGCCGCGGTACTCGAGCACGTAGCCCTGACCGCCGTTCGCGCCGATCTTCGCGATGACGGCGAGGATGATGTCCTTCGCCGTGACGCCCTCGCGGAGCGTGCCCTCGACGGTGATCGCCATCGTCTTGAAGGGCTTGAGCGGGAGGGTCTGCGTCGCCATGACGTGCTCGACCTCGCTCGTGCCGATGCCGAACGCCATCGCGCCGAACGCGCCGTGCGTGCTCGTGTGGCTGTCGCCGCAGACGACCGTGATGCCCGGCTGGGTGAGCCCGAGCTGCGGGCCGACGACGTGCACGATGCCCTGCTCGATGTCGCCGAGCGGATGCAGGCGCACGCCGAACTCGGCGCAGTTCTTGCGGAGCGCCTCGATCTGCGTGCGGCTCGTGACGTCGGCGATCGGCTTGTCGATCTCGAGCGTCGGGGTGTTGTGGTCCTCGGTCGCGATCGTCAGGTCGGGACGCCGCAGCGGGCGCCCGGCCATGCGCAGGCCGTCGAAGGCCTGCGGGCTCGTGACCTCGTGCAGCAGGTGCAGGTCGATGTAGATGAGGTCGGGCTCGCCGTTCTCGCCCTGCGTGACGAGGTGCTTCTGCCAGACCTTCTCGGCGAGGGTCTTGGCTCGTGCCGGTGCGGGGGCCGCGGGGGTGGGGTCTTGCGTGCTCACGGGTGCGTGGTTTCCTTCGGGGTCTCGACTGAGATCGGCCACAACGGCACTCCGCGACGAGGGGGCCGGGGCTAGGCCTCGTCGCGGCGAGGAAGGAGAAGGAGCCGCGCGAGCATCCTGTTCAGGGTAGCACCGCGGAGGGGGGTGCCTCAGGCCGCGGGGAGGAGGGCGAGATCGTCGACGGTCACGAGCCGCGACTCGATCGCGTAGTCGACGAGCCGCGCGCGCCGGCGCGTGGCGAGCGAGCCGCGCCCGCCGCGCAGGCCCGCCACCCCCGCGCGGTCGAGTCGGTCGCAGACGTTGTCGAGCTTGCGGTTGAAGGCGATGAGGCTCCACCCCAGTCGCGCCGCCGCCTCGGCCGAGGTGGGGAAGTCGCGCACGGAGCCCGGACGGCGCAGCGACCGCTCGCACAGCACGAGCAGCAGCAGCCGCTGATTGTGGGTGAGCCGCGGCAGCTCGACGCGCCCCGGGCGGAGCTCGGCCGAGGTCGCCGCCGCCGCGTACGGCAGCTCGCCGTGCACCGAGAGGTCGTAGGTGGTGCGCCCGGCCGTGAAGACGATCTGCGTCGGCCCGAAGACGAGCGGGACGCGCTCCCCCGGGTGCAGCTCGGCGGCGACGCGTCCGCTCGGGTCGCTCACCTGCACGGACCGGGCCGCCGCGCGGTTCGCGATCCACCACGTGCCCGCGCCGCGCGTCAGCTCGAGCAGCACCGCGTCGAGGGCGGGATTGTCGTCGACGACGAGGTCGCCCTCGCGGCCGATCGTGAACGGCTCGCCGGCGCGCGTGTCGAACCACTCGCCGCAATACTCGATCCGCAAGGCCTGTGACAACGGGGTCCCCTTCCGGTCCCCATCCTGGGAAAACGAGGACACGTCCCCAAGCCCCGCCTTCCGTTGGCACCCGTTCGGGGGTAGACGGATCGTGGTTTCTGCGAGCGGCGCGCCGCAGGCGCTAGCGTGTGGGGCACCCGCTCGCGCACCGACGTCCACCTCAGGGAACGGCATGGACCCGAATCGCGTCGTCCTCATCGACGACCACGAGATCATCGCGCTCGCCCTCCGTGAGGCGATCGCCGAGGTCGAAGGGCTCTCCTTCGCCGGCGTGGTCCCGACCGTCGAGGACGCCCTCGCCGAGCATCCCGACGCGGGTCTCGTCGTGCTCGACCTCCGGCTCGCCGACGGCTCCTCCCCGATCGGCAACGTCGACCGCCTCGTCGAGCGCGGGGCCTCGGTGCTCGCGTACACCTCGGGCGAGAACCCGCACCAGCTCCGGCTGGCGGCCTCGGCGCCGATCCTCGGGATCGTGCGCAAGTCGGCGCCGCTCGCCGTGCTGGTCGACGCGCTCCGCCTCGCGGCCCTCGGCAGGCCGGTGATGTCGACGGAGTGGGCGGCCGCCGTCGAGTCCGACCCCGACCTCGACGCCGCGGGGCTCAGCGCGAAGGAGCAGGAGGTGCTGCGGCTCTTCGCCGCGGGCCTCAAGGCGCAGGCGGTGGCGACCTCGACGCAGCTCGCGGTCGGCACGGTCGACGACTACATCCGGCGGATCCGGGCGAAGTACGCGCGCATCGGGCGCAGCGCCGACACGAAGGTCGACCTCTACAAGCGCGCGCTCGAGGACGGCTTCCTGCCGCTCCCGGACTCCGGGCCCTGATGGCCGCCGCCGGGCGCGGAGCCTCCGTCGACCGGGTGACGCGCACGATGATGCTCGCCCTCGGCGTGGGCGCGCTCGTGTTCGGGCTGCTCGCCCTGCCCGGCTTCCTGGCGCAGTACTCCGCGTATCACCCCTGGTGGTCGTGGGGGGCCGCGGTCTCGATCTTCCTGCCGCTCCTCGCGGGCGCGGCGCTCTCCCCCGTCGCGCCGCCGCGCATCCTGCGTCTCCTCGCCGCGACGAGCGCGGTCGGTCATCTCGCGGCGCTCCTGCTGCTCGTGCCGGCGCTGCGGCACGGCGAGCTCGCCGGCGAGCTCGGCTCGTCGTGGGCGCTCACCGTCTCGGCG
>JAEWKY010000084.1 GCA_023457615.1 Actinomycetes bacterium
CGCCGGCCGCGGCCTGATCGGCGAGCGGCGCGCGCGAGCTCGCGGCGCGCGCCTCGGTGCCGAGGGCCACGACGTAGCGGTTCCAGATGGCGTCGGGGCCGTCGGACGCGTCGGCGAGCTGCGCGATCGCGTCGGCGACGTGGCCTCCCGCCCCGCCCGTGCCGGGGGTCGCGGCGGCGATCGCGTCGACCGTCGTCGGCACGATCGTGAGCGCGTGCGCCGCGGGGACGCCGGGGGTGAGCGCGAAGAAGTCGAGGTTGGTGACCCCGGCGCGCGTGGCGCCGCCCGAGTGCACGGCGTTGACTTTCGCGGCGAGCGACGTGGCGAGCGCGTCGAGAGCGTCGAGCTGGCCGCGCAGCGGGCCGTCCGCCGAGAGCGCGCCGAGGCGCCCGGCGATCTCGCCGCCGCCGACCTCGGCCGCGACGCCCGGATGGTGGGCCCACTCGACCCGCGGGGGGTTCGCGCCGACGTCGTGCGGCGCGTCGGCGCCGGTCACGACGAGCCGGCGCGCCGTCGTGCCCGAGACGAGGGCGTTGCCGCCGATGATCACGTCGGCCGAGCCGTCGGGATGCCGGCGCAGCGTCGATCCGGTGCGCTCGGCGAGGTCGGCCGCGAGTCGCGCCTGCTCGTCGAGGAGCTCGTTCGTGGAGCCCCCGGACGCCGCGAGCGTCGTGATCTGCCGGTTGAGGCTCGCGAACCGGGTGGCCAGCTCGTTCACCTCGGTGACCGAGTCGGTCAGGTCGGCGCGCACGCTCGACCAGGTCGACTCGACCGCGCTCGCGGTCTGCGAGATGCGGGTGACGAGGCTGCGGGCCTCCTCGAGCAGCACGCCGCGGATGGAGTCGTCGGTCGGCTGCGCCGCGAGGTCCTGCCACGCCGACCAGAAGCCGTTGAGCGCGGCGGAGAGGCCGTTCTCGCTCGGCTCGGCGATGCCCGCCTCGAGCGCGGCGTACACGGTCGTGAGGAGGTAGGCCTCGCCCGAGTCGGCCGCGGTGGCCTGCAGCCGGCGCTCGAGCAGGGTGTCGCCGAGGCGCTGGACGCCGTCGATGCGCACCCCGGAGCCGACCCGGAACGTCGTGTCGAGCACGTTGCCCGCGCCGAGGGGGGCGGCGGCGCTCGTCTCGACGCGCTGGCGGGTGTACCCCGCGGTGTTGATGTTCGCGATGTTCTGGCCCACGACATCCATGCCCGCGCGCGCGGCCTGGAGGCCCGAGGCGGCGGTCGAGAGGAGGCCGAACGTGGAGTTGACCATGGCGGCTCAGCCCTCCCCGTCGAGGATGCGCCCGGGCGCGACGTCGGTCGCGGCGCCGCCGCGGGCGTCGTACAGGCCCGAGCCCAGGTCGAGCGAGGCCAGGGTCTCCTGCGTCGACTGCGTCGCGGCGCGGAGGTACTGCACGTTCGCGTCGCGCACCTCGGCGATCTGCGTCGTGAGCTCGGTGAGCGCGCGCTGGTGGGCCTCGAAGGTCTCGCGCCAGGCAGATGTGGGGGCGGCGGCGATGAGCGAGCCCAAGGTGTGCTCGGCGGCGCCCCACTCGTCGGCGACGTCGCCCGCGGCGATCGTGCGCTCGAGGCCCGACGCGCGGAGCCGCTCGAGCACCTGCTCGACCTCCCGGGTCGCGAAGGGCAGCCAGCGCGACTTCCCCGCCGTGAGCAGCAGCCGCTCCTCCTCGAGCTTGAACTGCAGCAGCTCGAGCAGCTCGCGTTCGCGCCAGAGCAGCGTGGACAGCTCCTGGGCACCCATCCGGCCCTCCTCTCATCGGGGGGAACAATCGGCAGGCCTGCTCGAACCGTAAGCCGTGGGCGGGATCTGAGCCATCGTCGCTTCCTGCGAGTTTCCTGTACCCCTGCTGGACCCCCCTGATGGGGCGCGCCCGGAGTGGGGGGTGGCAAGGGGGTAGACGACACTGGTTCTCTTCGGGTGTCGGACCTCGAGTTCCGGCGGCTCTGCTGGGGAGTCGTCGGGATGCTGGGAGAGAAAGGTCCGATGGACGGCTCCGGACCCGAATAACGGATGCCCGCTACCCCGGCGCACCTGCGTGCTGTCTGGGGGAGAACCCGAACATGCTCAAGTCCGAGCGCGACCGTCTCGTGGTCGACAACCTGCCGCTCGTCGGCTACCTGGTCTCCGAGATCTGGAGCCGCGCGACCCACCTGTCCCGCGACGACCTGGCCTCGGCCGCGTCGCTCGGCCTCGTGATGGCCGCCGACTCGTTCGACTCCGGCCGCGGCGTGCCGTTCGGCGCCTACGCGCGCCGGCGCATCACCGGCGCGATCGCCGACGAGATGCGTTCCTCCGACTGGGCCACCCGCACGATGCGCACGCGCATCAAGGAGACCCTCGCGGTGCAGGAGACCCTCACCACCGCCCTCGGCCGCACGCCCGACGTGACGGAGCTCGCGAACGCGCTCGGCGTCGACACCGCGACCGCTCGCGCCGCGCTCGCCGACGCGTCGACCGTCACCACGACGCTCGACGAGCACGTCACCGAGACCGTCGCGGCGCAGATCGCGAGTCCCGAGGACTCCCTCATCGACGGGGAGCGCACCGCGTTCGTGCGGGCCGCCGTCGACGCGCTGCCCGAGAAGATGCGCTACATCGTCGAGCAGGTCTTCTTCGAGGACCGCACCGTCACCGAGGTCGCGGCCGAGCTGGGCCTCACCCACTCCGCGGTCTCGCAGATGCGCTCCGAGGCGCTGCGCCTGCTCAAAGACGGCATGTCGACCCACTACGGCGAGGAGGGCGCGGCCCCCGTCGAGCCGTCGTCGCGCATCGCCCCGGCCCGTCGCAGCGCCTACCTCGCCGCCCTCGCCGACTTCGGGGCCTCCCGGCTGCGGGCGGGCGTCGCCCCGGCCGCCGCGTTCGGGATGCCGGCCGCCGGCTGAGCTCCCCGACGTCCCCGACGAACTGCTAACGGAATCCCCGCACCACCCGACAGTCGTACTTGCCGGACCACGGATGGACCGGCTGTCACACCCGAATCATGGAGGAATCACAATGGGTATGCAGATCAACACCAACATCGGCGCGCTCAACGCGTACCGCAACCTGTCGGCGACGCAGTCGAACCTGGACAAGTCTCTCGAGAAGCTCTCGAGCGGCCTCCGGATCAACCGCGCCGCGGACGACGCGGCCGGGCTCGCCATCTCGGAGGGCCTGCGCTCGCAGGTCGGTGGCCTGAAGGTCGCCGCCCGCAACGCGCAGGACGGCATCTCGGTCGTGCAGACCGCGGAGGGTGCGCTGGGTGAGACCCACTCGGTGCTCCAGCGTCTCCGCGACCTCGCCGTCCAGGCTGCGAACGACTCCAACAACGGTGCCGCTCGTACGAACATCGCGACCGAGGCCACGCAGCTCCGCGAGGAGCTGTCGCGCATCGCGTCGTCGACGAACTTCAACGGCACGCGTCTCCTCGACGGCTCCGCCGGCACGCTGAACTTCCAGGTCGGTGCCAACGGCGACGCCAACAGCCGCATCGCGGTGAACCTCTCGGGCGCCAACGTCTCGACGGTCGCCAACAACCTGACGAACGGCCTCTACACGCTCACCACCGTGACCACCCCGGCCACGGCGGAGGACGAGTGGACGTTCAGCCAGGGCGGCGTCGACGTCGAGGTCGACCTGGGCGCGGCCAACGCGGCGCGCACCACGGGCGACATCGCCAACACCCTGAACGCGGACGCGGGCTTCGCGGCCAACTTCTCGGCCAAGGTGAACACGGCCGGCGCCCTCGAGGTCACCTCGAAGGTGTCGAACGCTGCGGTCACCGTCACCGGCACCGGCTACACGTCCGGCTCCGGCACGGCGGGTTCGATCGCCTTCAGCAGCCACTCGGCTGCCCAGGCGGCGATCAACACGATCGACCTGCAGATCAGCACCATCTCCTCGGCCCGCGCCAACCTCGGCGCGGTCCAGAACCGGTTCGAGTCGGCGATCAACACGATCAACGTCGCGACCGAGAACCTCACCGCGTCGGAGAGCCGCATCCGCGACACCGACATGGCGAGCGAGATGGTCGAGTTCACGCGCTCGCAGATCCTCTCGCAGGCCGGCGTCGCCATGCTCGCGCAGGCGAAGTCCGCTCCGCAGAGCGTTCTGCAGCTCCTTCAGTAACGCCCACCGGAGCCCGGTCGGCCACGCTCGCGCGGCCGGCCGGGCACCGGCATCCCCACCCCGCGGCATGAGCGCCGCACGATGAAACGGAACTCCTCATGGCGATGGGAATCGACGGCCTGGTCTCCGGCCTCGACACGACCGCGCTCATCGACTCGCTCATCAAGGCCGAGGCCGGCAGCCAGACGATCCTGGCCAAGAAGGTCTCGAAGTCGCAGAGCCTCGTCACCGACCTCCTGAGCCTCAACTCGGCCGTCTCGGCCCTCACGACGAACGCCGCCGGCTCGTCGACCGTCGACAAGCTGCGCGGCGCGACCGCGACGTCGTCCGCGTCGAGCGTCAAGGTCGCGTCCGACGCGACCGCCTCTCCCGGCTCCCTCACCTTCCGCATCGACAGGCTCGCCCAGCCGCAGGTCTCGGTCTCCGCGGCGATGACCGCCTGGACGGGCGGCTCGACGCTCACCCTCGTCGACGGCACCGGCGCCCACCACGAGGTCTCCGCGGGCTCCTCGCTGCAGGAGCTCGCCGCGAACCTCAACGCCGCCGGCGCCGGGGTCACCGCGACTCTCGTCGCCGCCGGGGTCGACTCCGGCTCGGGCGACCCCAGGTTCCGCCTCCAGCTCACCGGCGCCTCGGGCGCCGCGGGGGTCTTCTCGCTCCACGACGGCACGTCCGCCGAGGTGACCGCGTCGACGGCGGCCGACGTGCTCGCCGCGCCCGGTGCCGCGACCGTGAGCACCGCGCAGGATGCCGCCGTCACGCTGTGGGCGGGAACCGGCGCCGCGCAGGAGATCACCTCCGCGACGAACGTCTTCGCCGACCTGCTGCCGGGGGTCGACGTGACCCTCACGGCGGTCGAGGCCTCGCCCGTGACGCTCACGGTGGCCCGGTCCGACGCGACCGTGTCGAGCGCGGCGAACGCCCTCGTGACGGGGGTGAACAGCATCCTCACGGCGATCAAGACCAAGTCGGCCGTCACGGCCACGACGGGGGCGAACGGTTCGGCCGTGAGCGCCGGCTCGTTCACGGGCGACCGGATGGTGCGCGACCTGTCGGCGAAGCTCTCCAACGCGGTCATGGACCCCGTGGACGGAGTCTCGCCGTCGTCGATCGGCATCACGATCGCGCGGACCGGCACGATCGAGTTCGACACGGCCGCGTTCGCCGCCGCGATGGCTCGCGACCCGAGCGGCACGATGGACGCCGTCGCGGCGATCTCCGCGCGCGTCGAGGCCGTCGGCAAGGCCGCCTCGAACACGACGGACGGCGCCATCACCGAACGCATCACGGGCCAGCAGTCGACGATCAAGGATCTGCAGGAGCGCATCAGCGACTGGGACGACAGGCTCGCCACCCGCCGCGCCCGGCTCATCTCCACCTACGCCGCGATGGAGACGGCCCTCTCGGGGCTGAACTCCCAGTCGGCGTGGCTCGCGTCGCAACTCGGTCAGACCTCGGGGAGCTCGAAGTGACCTATCCCTCCTCGAACGACTATCTGCGCGAGACCGTGCTGTCGGCCACGCCGGCCCAGCTCGTCACGATGCTCTACGACCGCCTGCTGCTCGACCTCGCCCGCGCGGAGGCGACCCAGATCGAGGAGAACTGGGCCGCCGCCTCGCGGCACCTCGTCCACGCGCAGGACATCGTCACCGAGCTGAGCAGCTCGCTCGACGTCGACGCCTGGAGGGGCGCGGGCGACCTGCTCGCGATCTACACCTATCTCGGCACACGCCTGATCGCCGCCAACGTGCAGCGCGACGTGCGGCTCACGCGCGAGTGCTCGGCCCTCCTCGGCCCGCTCCGCTGGGCGTGGCTCGCGGCGGCCGAGGGGCTCGCGGCGCCCGCCGCCGCGCCGGAGCAGAGCATTGCCGTCGTCGCCTGAGCCCGCCGGAGCTGTCGCTCGAGGGGCGGACTGGTCGGCCATCCTCGACGAGTTCGAGCAGCAGCTGGCCCGGGTCGACATCCTGACCGCCGAGCTGTCGGAGGCCGGCATCGTGCTGCCGCTGAGCGATCTCGCCGAGCTCGCGGCCGATCCGGGGCCGATCCCGCAGGGGATGCTCGAGCGCGCCCGGTCGGTGCTCGCGGCGCAGCGCGAGGCGATGGGCCGGCTCGAGCGCCTGCGCACCGACCTCGCGCGGCACATCGGCGTCGCGCGCGCGATCGACGCGCGCCCCGATGTCGCGGTCTATCTCGACCGCTCCGCCTGACGGCCTGTCCGCCTTTGTGCGGACCCCCCTAGGAGGGGCCCCCGGAGTGGGGCACGGGGCACCCTAACGCCACCCTCGCGCGAGGCCGACAGTCGCCCCTGAGCACGGATCGCTCTCCTCTCGGCCACGGACCGGCCGCCCACCTCACCTCCGGGGGACCGCCGTGTTCGACTCCGTCACCTTCAAGGCGCTGCACAGCGCCCTGGACGGTCTCGCCGCGCGTCAGCGCGCCGTCGCGAACAACATCGCGAACGTCAACACCCCCGGCTACCGCGCCCAGCGCGTGTCCTTCGAGGATGCGCTCGCCGAGTCGGTGCAGCGGGGCGACGGTGTCGCCGCCGCGCGCACCCAGCTCTCCGAGGAGCCGACCCGTCAGGACGGCAGCAACGTCAACCTCGACACCGAGACCCTCTCCAACATCGACACCGTGCTGCGGTACCAGTTCGCCACGCAGGCGATGGACGGCCAGTTCTCGTCGATCCGCACGGCCCTGAGGTGGAGCTGACCATGACCTTCGACGCCATCGGGATCGCCGGCTCGGCGCTCACCACGAACCGCAAGTGGCTCGACGCCATCTCCGACAACATCGCCAACGTCAACACCGCGCGCCGCACCGACGAGGCCGCCTTCCAGGCGCGCTACCTCGAGATCGAGGCGGGCGAGGGCACGTCGGGCGTCCACGTGAAGTCCGACCTCTACGGCAGCGCCGAGGGTCGGCTGTCGTACCAGCCCGATCACCCGCTCGCCGACGAGAACGGGATGGTGCGCATGCCCGACATCGACATGGCCGAGCAGATGAGCGCGCTCATCATCGCCCAGCGCGCCTACGCCGCCAACGCCGCGGTCGTCGACCGGGCCCGCGAGACCTACCTCGCCGGCCTGCAGATCGGCCGCTCGTGACCGGCATCCCGGGCGTCGGCGCCGTCGCGCCCACGTCCTACCTCGCGACGAAGCCCGTCGGCGTGGAGTCGATCGCCGGCACCGCGTTCGGCGACGCGATCACGACCGCCGTCGACGGCCTCAGCGCCGCCCAGAAGACCTCGTCCGAGCTCGCCGTCAAGGCGCTCAGCGGCGACCTCACCGACATCCACGACGCAACCATCGCGTCCGCCCGCGCCGCCGTGACGCTCGAGCTCGTCGCGGCCGTGCGCAACAAGGGCGTCGAAGCCTTCACCGAGATCATGAGGATGCAAGCCTGATGCCCCAGCAGGTCCGCGGCGTGCTGGATCGCGCCCTCCACGCCCTTCGCGAGTTCACGGTCGCCCAGCGCACCCTCGCGCTCATCGGCCTCGCCGGCCTCGTCATCGCCGGCATCGCGGTCGGCGCGTGGATCACGCGCCCGCAGTACGTGCCGCTCTACTCGGGCCTCGCGGGTGCGGACGCGAGCGCGATCGTCGAGCAGCTCGAGGGCGCGGATGTCGCGTACGAGCTCGCCGACGGCGGCACGACGATCATGGTGCCGCAGCAGGACGTCGCCGCGCAGCGCATCGCCGCCGCCGCGGCCGGGCTGCCGGGCTCCGAGACGGGCGGTTACGCGCTGCTCGACTCGATGGGGGTCACCGCGAGCGAGTTCCAGCAGTCGGTGACCTACAAGCGCGCGCTCGAGGGCGAGCTCGCCCGCACCCTCAAGGGACTGAACGGCGTGAGCGCCGCGAGCGTCCAGCTCGCCCTCCCCGAGGAGTCGGTCTTCGTCGAGGAGCAGGCGCCCGCGACCGCCTCGGTGTTCCTCGAGACGGCCGCGGGGCGCACGCTCTCGGTCGACCAGATCCTCTCCGTGCAGCACCTCGTCTCGTCGGCGGTGCCGGGCCTCGCCGCGGAGGACGTCGCGGTCGTCGACGCGGACGGCGTCCTGCTCAGCGCGACGACCGAGGGCACGCCCGACCAGACGGCGAGCGACTACGAGCTCGACGTGCAGTCGCGCATCCAGGCGATGCTCGACCGCATCGTCGGCACCGGCCACGCGACGGTCGCGGTGAGCGCGGTCATCGACAAGGAGTCGGCGCAGCGCACCTCGGAGACGTTCAGCTCGCCGACGGAGGAGGGACTCGCGCTCCAGGAGTCGACGACCTCCGAGGTCTATGGGCCCGGCGCCGACGCGGGCGGCGCCTCCACGGGCGTGCTCGGCCCCGACAACATCGCGGTGCCGAACGGCGCGGCGGACGGCGGGACCGACGGCTACCGCAACACGACGACCGACCGGGTCAACGCGATCGACAAGGTCACGGAGGTGCGCACCATCCCGGCCGGCGCGCTCGTGCGTCAGAGCGTCTCGATCGCGATCGACGAGGCCGCGGCCGAGGGCCTCCCGGCGAGCTCGATCGAGAGCCTCGTCGCCGCCGCCGCGGGCATCGACGAGGAGCGCGGCGACGCCGTGACCGTCGAGGTCGTCGCCTTCGCCGTCGCCGACGCCGACACCGCCGCCGCGGCGCTCGACGCCGCGAAGGCGGCCGAGTCCGAGGCGGCGACGCGGGAGCTGCTCCAGACGGGCATCGTCGCGGGCGCCATCGCGCTCGTCGTGATCGTCGGGATGATCCTCCTCACCCGGTCGCGCAAGCGCGGCCGCGCCGCCTCGATCGACCTCGGGCCGGTGACCGCGTCGCCCGTCGGCCCGACCACGCTCGACGACGTCGCCGACCAGCCGGTCGTCGCCGGATTCGCGGCGCCGCCGCAGGTCACCGCCGTCGACCCGGGGTACGACCCGGCCCCCGACTCCGACCTGAGCCGCGCTCGCGCCGCCGTCGACAACCTGGCGCGCACCGATCCGCAGCGCACGGCGGAGTACCTCCGTCGCCTGATGGATGAGCCGGCGGGTGCCCGATGAGCTCGCGGCTCAGCGGATTCAGCGGCTCGCAGAAGGCCGCGCTCGTCATCATGCAGCTCGGCCGGGAACGTGCGGCCGAGGTGCTCCGTCGCCTCGACGAGGACGTCGCCGAGGAGCTCGCGCAGCAGATCGCGCGGCTCACGACGATCGACGACGCCGTCGCCGAGGCGGCGATCCTCGAGTTCCACGCGCGCGCCGCCACCGCCGGCACGCCGACCCGCGGAGGCCGTGAGGCCGCCGAGGGACTGCTGCAGGCCACCTTCGGCGAGGAGAAGGCGAAGGGTCTCCTCGGACGCCTCGCCTCGTCGATGGCCGGCCGCCCGTTCGAGTTCCTCGACGCCGCCGACCCCGCCGCGATCGCCGCCCTCATCGCCGACGAGATGCCGCCGACGATCGCGCTGCTGCTCATCCACCTCTCCTCGCGCACCGCGTCGGGGGTGCTCTCCAAGCTCGAGCCCGCGCAGCGCGTCGAGGTCGCCCAGGCGATCAGCTCCGCGGCCGCGGCCGACGCCGACGTCGTCGCCCTGCTCGCCGACACCCTGCGTCAGCTCGTGCGTGCGAGCGGCGCCCTCCCCGACAAGGACGAGGTCGCCGGCGGCGTGCAGCCGCTCGTCGACATCCTCAAGACCGCCGACCCGGCCACCGAGCGCGCCGTGCTCGCCGACCTCGAGTCGCGCGACCCGGAGCTCGCCGAGGAGGTGCGCTCGCGGATGTTCTCGTTCGAGGACCTCGCGAAGCTGGATGCCCGCGACGTGCAGCAGGCGCTGCGCGGCCTCGACCCGGCCCAGCTCGCGCTCGCGATCAAGGGCGCCCCGGCGGAGCTCGTCGAGATCATCATGAGCAACATGTCCGAGCGCAACCGCGAGGCCGTCGAGACCGAGCGGGGCTACCTCGGCGCCGTGCGCAGGTCGCAGGTCGAGGAGGCGCGGGCCGCGATCGTGAGCGCCGTGCGCGCGATGGAGGCCGACGGCACGATCGTCCTCCGCCGCGCGACCGACGACGAGCCCGAGGAGGAGCTCGTTGACTGACTTCGCCCCGCTGCTGTTCGCCGACCTGACCGCTCCCGCGGCCGGGCGCGCGGACGACCCCGCCG
>JAEWKY010000085.1 GCA_023457615.1 Actinomycetes bacterium
GCTCGCGGCCGTCGACGGCCTCGCCCTGCGCGGGATCGCCCGCCCGGGCGCCGTCGTGCCGCCCGTCGAGCCGCTCCTGCGCGCGATCCTGGCGCCGTAGCCCGTCCTCCCGAGCCGCCGCGGCGGCTGTGGCATCCGCACAGTTTCGAGCACGACGCTGTGAGGGCGGCACCTTCTGCCGGCCCGACGCGGCTCCTACGGTGTGGAGCATGACCCACAGCCGCATCCACGAGGTGGGGGCCGACGACGTCGCGGCGCTCGCCGCCGGCACGGCGGTCTTCGGCACGGGCGGCGGCGGGGGCACCTACACGTCGCGCGTCGTCGTCGAGCAGGCGCTGCGCGAGCGCGGGCCGGTGCGGCTCGTGACCGTCGACGAGCTGGGCCCCGACGACGTCGTCGTGCTCATGTCAGGCATCGGCGCCCCGACGGTCGGCATCGAGATGCTGCCCGCGCAGGAGCAGGCCGCGACCCTCGTGCGCGAGATGGAGAGGGAGGTCGGCCGCAGGATCACGACGCTCATGGCCGCCGAGATCGGCGGCAGCAACGGCGTCGAGCCCGTCGGCTGGGCGTCGCAGCTCGGGCTGCAGGTGCTCGACGCCGACGGCATGGGCCGCGCCTTCCCCGACGCCGCCATGGTGTCGATGAACGTCGTCGGCCTGCCGTGCGACGTCGCGGTGCTCACGGATGTCGTCGGCAACGTCAGCATCCTCAAGACCGTCGACCTGCACTGGCTCGAGCGGCACGCCCGCGCGCTGACCGTCGCGAGCGGGTCGCTCTGCCTCGGGGCCCACTACCCGATGACGGCCGAGACCGCGCGAGGCGCGGTGGTCGAGGGGACCGTGAGCGCGTCCATCCGGGTGGGGCGCGCGCTCCTCACCGCTGCCGACCCGGTGGCGGCGGTGGCCGCCGAGCTCGACGGGGCCATCCTCCTGACGGGCAAGATCGTCGACCTCGACCGTCGCACCGAGGGCGGCTTCGCGCGCGGCTCGGTGACCGTGGCGGGCGTCGGCGCCGACCGGGGCCGACTGCAGCGGATCGAGCTGCAGAACGAGAACCTCGTCGTGCTCGAGGACGGCGAGGTCGTCGTGAGCGTGCCCGACAACGTGACGATCATCGACGCCGAGACGGGCCAGGCGATCACGACCGAGGCCCTGCGGTTCGGGCAGCGGGTCGCCGTGCTGGCCTGGGCCGCCGACCCGCTCTGGCGCTCCCCCGCGGGCCTCCGCCTCGCCGGGCCGCGGGCGTTCGGGCTCGACCTCGACTACCGGCCGTTCGAGAGGAGCGCGCGATGAGCGACGCCGCCCGCGACCTCGCCCTCGGCATCGACGTCGGCGGCACCAACACCGATGCCGTCGTCATCGACGCCGCGGGGCGCGTGCTCGCGCACACCAAGCAGCCGACCACCGACGACGTGACGGGCGGCATCCGGGCCGGCATCGCGCGCGTGCTCGCCGACCTCGGACCCGGGCGCGCCCGGGTGTCGCGCGTGATGCTCGGCACGACGCACGCGACCAACGCGATCGTGCAGCGCCGCGGGCTCGACCGGGTCGCGGCGATCCGGCTCGGCGCCCCCGCGGCGACGGGCTTCCCGCCGCTGCTCGGCTGGCCCGACGATCTCGCGGGGCTCGTGCTCGCCGGCTCGACGATGGTGCGCGGCGGCCACATGGTCGACGGCACCCCCATCGCCCCGCTCGACCGGGATGCCGTGCTGCGGTTCCTCGACGCGGTCGGCGAGGTCGACGCGGTCGCGATCGCGGGCATCTTCAGCCCCTCGACGCCCGACCAGGAGCAGGAGGTCGCCCGGCTCGTGCGCGAGCACCGGGGCCCCGGCACCCGGGTGTTCGTGTCGTCGGACATCGGTCCCACGGGGCTGCTCGAGCGCGAGAACGCGACGGTGCTCAACGCCGCGCTGTACGGCGTCGCCCGTTCCGTCGTCGCGGCGCTCGACACCGTCGTCGCCGAGGAGGGGCTCGACGCGGCCACCTACTTCGCCCAGAACGACGGCACGCTCATGTCGCTCGACTACGCCGTGCAGTTCCCCGTGCTCACGATCGGCTCGGGCCCCGCGAACTCGATCCGCGGCGCCGCCTATCTCTCGGGCGTCGAGAACGCGATCGTCGTCGACGTCGGCGGCACCACCTCCGACTTCGGCGTCGTCGTCGAGGGCTTCCCGCGCGAGTCGACGCACCCGCGCGAGATCGGCGGCGTGCGCACCAACTTCCGCATGCCCGACGTCGTGAGCGTCGGCATCGGCGGCGGCACGATCGTCGACCCGGCGTCGGGGGCCGTCGGGCCGGGCTCGGTCGGGCACCGGATCGTCACCGAGGCGCTGCTCTTCGGCGGGTCGACGCCGACACTCACCGATGCCGCCGCGCTGGCGGGCTCGTCGATCGACGGACGCTCGCCGGCCGCGGTGCCCGCCCCGACCCGCGCCGCGCTCGCCGCCGCGCTCGCCGTGGCCCGGGAGCGCATCGAGGAGGCCGTCGAGCGGCTCTCCTTCGGGCGCACCGACCTTCCGCTCATCGTGGTCGGGGGCGGCGGCTTCCTCGTGCCCGACGTCGTCGCGGGCGCGGGCGCCGTGATCCGCCCGGACCACGGC
>JAEWKY010000086.1 GCA_023457615.1 Actinomycetes bacterium
GGGTGCGTACCGAGACGCACAACGTGGAAAGGGAGCGGGGGAAGGGGCCGGCCCGGATGTCGGACCGGCCCCGGGGAGCGCGGGAGCTAGCCCGCGATCTTCCCCTCGATCGAGGCGACCATCGCCTGCCACAGGGCGACGGGGTCGCCCTGGTTGTTGATGATCGCGACCTCGGTGGCGCCCCAGTCGGCCCACACGGCATCCATCGCGGGCACGTTCGGCATCGGCACGCCCTCGGCGCCGACGGCACCGAACGCGGCGACGTCGGCGTCGCCCTGCGCGGCGTCGAAGGCGGAGAGCAGCGCCGGGGCGCGGCCGCCGACCTCGTAGAGGGCGGTCTGCACGTCCTCGGTGCCGACGTAGTTGAGCAGGAACTCGCTCGCGGCGATGGGGTTCTCGCTCTTCGCCGAGATGTAGAAGCCCTGCACGCCCACGAACGGCGTCGCGGTCTCGCCGCCGGCCGTCGGGATCGGGTCGATCGAGTACTCGATCCCCGCCTCCGCGATCGCCGGGACGTTCCACGGACCGGTCAGGAAGTACGGGGCCTTGCCCGCGAGGAACTCCTCCTTGGCGATGTCGCCGGAGACGTTCGTGTTGAGCACACCGGCCGCACCCCACGCCGCGAGCTGGGTCGCGAAGGCCTCGCCGCCGGCACCGCCGAGGGCGAGCTTCGTCGGGTCGTACGTGCCGTCGGCCGTGATCTCGAAGACCGTGGCGCCGTACGACGCCTGCAGCGGGTACAGGTGGTACGGGTCGGCCGCGTTCGGGTCGAGCCCGACGAGGAACGGGTACTGGGCCTGGCCGGCGGCGATGAGCTCGTTGCCCGTCGCGATCGCCTCGTCCATCGTGGCCGGGGCGTCGGGGGCGAGCGCCGTGTTGCGCAGGAGCGCGATGTTCTCGACCGAGTACGGCAGCCCGTAGGTCTGGCCCTCGTAGCTCATCGCGGTGACGGCGACGTCCTGGAACTCCGCGGCCTTGTCGCCGAGCTCGAGCGGCGCGACGACGCCGTTCTGCACGAGCTTGCCGAGCCAGTCGTGCGCGCCGACGATCACGTCGGGGCCGTTGCCCGTGGGCACCTGGGTGACGAAGTCGTCGCGGATGTCGCCGAACTCCTTGACGACGAGCTCGACGGTGACGCCGCGGTCCTCCTCGAACTGCGCGGCGACGTCCTCCATGACCTCCGCGCGGTCGGCGTCGACCCAGATCGTGAGGGAGCCGCCGGTCTCGGCGCCTCCGCCGTCGCCCCCGGCGCAGCCCGCGAGCGCGAGGCTCGCGATGGCCACACCGCCGAACGCGGTGAGAATGCGGGAATTCACCTTCATCGGTGTTTCACCTTTCTGTGAGCGCGGCCCCGTCGCCGTGCTGTGCCGTGTCGCGGGGCCGTGAGTCCGCTGCGATTGCAAGCGCTTCCATTGATAGCCGGAAAGTTTCGATCTGCCAAGTCCCCCATCCCGCTAACTGCTGGCGGGATGCCCCGCAACCGCTTCCGGGATCGGTCGGCGGATCGCTTAGGGTATCGGGGTGGCCAACTCGACCGACTGGTGGCGCACGGCCGTCATCTACCAGGTGTACCCCCGTTCCTTCGCGGATTCCGACGGCGACGGCATCGGCGACCTGCCCGGCATCACGGCGCGGCTCGACGCCCTGAGCGAGCTCGGCATCGACGCGATCTGGCTCTCGCCGTTCATGACCTCGCCCCAGCGCGACGCCGGCTACGACGTCGCCGACTACTGCGACGTCGACCCGCTCTTCGGCACGCTCGCCGACTTCGACGCCCTCGTCGCGGCGGCGCACGCGCGCGGTATCCGCGTCGTCGCCGACCTCGTGCCCAACCACTCGTCGAGCGAGCACCCCTGGTTCCAGGAGGCGCTCGCCGCGGGGCCCGGGTCGATCGAGCGCGCGCGCTACGTGTTCCGCGACGGTCGCGGGGCCGCAGGCGAGCTGCCGCCGAACAACTGGCTCTCGGTCTTCGGCGGTCCCGCCTGGACGCGGGTCGCCGACGGCTCGTGGTACCTGCACATCTTCGACTCGAGCCAGCCCGACTTCGACTGGTCGAACCCGTGGGTGCACGAGAGATTCCACGAGATCCTGCGCTTCTGGCTCGACCGGGGCGTCGACGGCTTCCGGGTGGATGTCGCCCACGGCCTCGTGAAGGCCCACGGGCTGCCCGACTACACCCCGAACCCCGACCTCGCGAGCATGGGCGGCGACGAGGAGCTCGCGCCCTACTGGGGCCAGGAGGGGGTGCACGAGGTGTACCGCGAGTGGCGCAAGGTGCTCGCGGAGTACGACGGCGAGCGGGTGCTCATCGGCGAGGCGTGGGTGCTCCCGCTCGCGCGCATGGCGCACTGGGTGCGCGAGGACGAGATGCACCAGACGTTCAACTTCGGCTACCTCGAGACGCCCTGGGACGCCCGCAGGCTGCGCGCCGTCGTCGACGAGTCGCTCGCGGCGTTCGGGGGCGTGGGCGCCCCGTCCACCTGGGTGCTGTCGAACCACGACGTCATCCGCCACACCTCCCGCCTCGCCCTCGTGCCCCCGCCGCCGCAGGGCGAGGGGATCGGTCCGCGCACGACGCCGCAGCCCGACGAGGCCGTCGGCCTGCGGCGGGGTCGCGCGGCGACGGCGTTCATGCTCGCGCTGCCCGGCTCGGCCTACCTCTACCAGGGGGAGGAGCTCGGGCTGCCCGAGGTCACGTCGCTGCCCGACGAGGCCCGCCAGGACCCGACGTTCCACCGCACCGAGGGCCGCAACTACGGGCGCGACGGATGCCGCGTGCCGATCCCGTGGCAGGCCGACGCCCCCGCCGCGGGCTTCTCGCCGAGCGGGGCGAGCTGGCTGCCGCAACCGCCGACGTGGGGCTCGTACGCCCGCGATGCGCAGCGCGGGGTCGCCGGCTCGACGCTCGAGTTCTACCGCGCGGCGCTCGCGGCGCGGAAGGAGCGGGGCCTCGCCTCGGGGGCGGTGGAGTGGCTGCCGGCGGAGGACGGCGTGCTCGCGCTGCGCAACGCCGGGGTGACGATCGTCGCGAACACGGGGGCGACCCCCGTGGCGCTGCCGGCGGGCGAGGTGCTGCTCGCGAGCGGCCCGGTCGACGCCGAGACCCTCCCCGGCGACACGACGGTCTGGCTCCTCGCCTGACCGTCGCGCGGGCGCTCAGCTCGCGTAGGTCTTGAGGTACTGGAACGGATCGACGTAGTGCATGCGGTCGCCGATCGCGACCGTGAAGTGCAGGTGAGCTCCCGTGGCCTGACCCGTCGCGCCGACGAGCCCGACGAAGTCGCCGACCTTGATCTCCTGCCCGACCACGAGCGGTGTCGACGCGCTCACCATGTGCGCGTATCCGCTGTAGACGGTCTGCCCGTCGATCTGGTGCTCGATCACGACGTACGTGCCCCAGCTCGAGCCGCCGCCCGAGACGTCGACGACGACGCCGTCGGCCATCGCGAAGATCGCGGCGCCGTACCCGGGGTTGAAGTCGATGCCCGAGTGCGCGGTGGAGCAGCCGCGGCACGGGGCGGCCCGGTCGCCGAAACCGCTCGAGATCGGCACGGCGTACGGGAACGGCCAGCGGATCGGGCCCGTGCCGATCGTGTAGTCGAAGCTGCGGTTGCCGTAGCGCAGGCGCAGCATCTCGGCCCACGAGGTGACGCTCCACGCGTCGCGCTCGGCGAACGAGACGAGGGTCGGGTCGACCTCGACCGACTGCGCCTCCATCGCGAGCGACTCGGAGAGCTGCAGGTCGCTCGGGCCCCAGTCGAAGGCGTTCGCGGGAACCGACATGCCGAGGGCGAGCGCGCCGGCGAAGAGCATCGCCCCGAACGACAGCAGCCGCGCGCCGATCGTCTTCGTGCTCGTCGTCGGGCGGCCCGCGAGGCGGACGGCGTCGCGACGGGTGGTGTTCCGCGCCGTGCGTCGGGGAGTCGACTTCGCGCGCGACGAGCTGGTCGGCGTGCCGCGACGGCCCCGGGGGGACGACGCCGGGGCGGGCTCCACGCGCTCCCGGTCGCGCAGCTCCCGGCGTGTCACGGGCGCGGCACTCGGCGTCGCGGCGGGGAGGGCCGCAGGGGTGCCGAAACCGAGGAGTTCGAGGACCGGACGGTCCTCATCCTCGGTGGCGGTCATGCGGGAAGTACTCCTGGAATGCGGCCGGGGCGGGCGGCGGCCGGGGATGTCTCGGGTGCGGTCGGCGGGGGTGTCGCCGGACCGGGTCAATGTTAACGAAACGGCAACGATCGGACCAGTCCGCCCAACCTATTCCCAGGAACGCGGATCCGGGGGAGGTCAGACGGGGAAGTCGAAGGCTCCGAGCTCGTCGAGCAGCGGCTCGAGGCGCGCCACCACGTCGGGATGGCCGGCCAGCAGCAGTTCGCGCGACGGGGCGGCGCCGCGCATCCCGACGACCGCGGCGCCGGCCTCGCGCGCGATGATCGCGCCGGCCGCGTGGTCCCACGGACTGAGGGTGCGCTCGAAGTAGGCGTCGTAACGGCCGTCGGCGACGAAGCAGAGGTCGAGCGACGCCGTGCCCTGCCTCCGGATGTCGCGCACCCTCGGCAGCAGGCGCGCGACGACCTCGCCCTGCAGGCCGCGCCAGCGGGCGTCGTAGGCGAAGCCGGTGGCGACGAGCGCGAGCTCGAGCGGCGCGGGATCGGCGACGCGCAGGGGCCGGTCGCCGCAGAACGCGCCCGCACCCGCCTCGGCGGTGAACAGCTCGCCCGTCGCCGGATTGACGACGGCGCCCGCACGCCCCGTCCAGGTGAGCGGATCGGGGTCGCCCTCGACGAGCGCGATGCTCACGGCGTAGTGCGGCAGTCCGTAGAGGTAGTTGACCGTGCCGTCGATCGGATCGACGACCCAGGTGAGCCCGCTCGAGCCCGCGACCGACGACCCCTCCTCCCCGAGCACGCCGTCGTCCGGCCGGGCCTCGAGGAGCCGCCCGAGCACGAGCCGCTCGACCTCGCGGTCGGCCTCGGTGACGACGTCGACGACCGTCGACTTGGTCGCCGCGACCTCGACGCCCTCGCGTCTCCGCCTCGCGGCGAGCTCCCCCGCCTCGAGGGCGACGGCACGGGCGAGATCGAGCAGATCGGACACGGTTCCAAGCTACCCGCGCATCGCTTCCGGGCGCCGCGCGGTGACCGATAATGAGCGCATGCCCGCCTTCCGCAGCCGCGCGACGCTCGAGTCGTGGCTCGACGAGTTCCAGCATCTCGGCTACCCCGTCGACGCGACCGCGCGGGTCCTCGAGCAGGACGGCGCCGACGGCGCCAACACGGGCCTCGTCGCGCTGCGGCTCTCGAACGGGCAGGGCGCCTACATCCAGCCCTCGGCCGCCGGCCGCTGGGCGCTGACGCTCGAGCCCCACGACGCCTCGGAGCTGTCGGCCGCCGAGATCTCGCGGCTGTCCGCCGAGCTCGCGACGGTGTCGGCGCTGTGCGCGTTCCTGCAGGCGAAGTCCTCGGCCCAGGGCGCCGAGGGCTCCTGACGCTCAGCCCGCGGAGGCCCGCCGGGTCAGCCCGCTGAGCAGCTCGGCGACGCGATCGCCCTCGCCCGTGGCGAGCTCCGCCACGGCGGTCTCGAATCCCGCGTCGAAGCTCGTGAGCGCCGACCACGGCGGGGAAGCGATGTCGACGGTCGCGGTCAGCCGCACGCTGCGGCGGTCGTCGGGGTCGGGGTCGCGTCGCACCGCCTGGCGACTCACGAGGCGATCGGTGAGCACGGTCACGCCCGCCGAGGTGAGCCCGAGGACGACCCGCAGGTCGGACGGCTTCGCGCCCGGGTGATCGATCAGGTACAGCAGGGCGCGGGCGTCGAGCTCGTTGATGCCGAGCGCCTTGCGGGCCGCGAGCAGAGCCGAGGAGCGGGCGTCGAGGTACTGCCGCAGGGCGACGCCGAGCGTCGAGGGGCTCCGCTGCGCTGCCGACATCCCGTTGCTTCCTCTCGCACGCGTGCCGCCTTACCGGCGCACCCGGGTTTCTCTCAGAAAGTTAGCAAACAAAATTAGGTAAATCAATAAGATACCGCGTAGCATCGGAAGCGCGGCACTCCCGCCGCACCAACCGCTGGGCGACCCGCAGCCGAGCAGATCGTAGTCACGATGTCTCTCGACAATCACCCCGCCTCCTTCGACTTCACCTCGCGCGACGCGTTCGGCGTCGGCGCCGAGCGCCCCCCGGCCTCCTGGACCTTCGAGGGCGTCGAGCACGACCTCGTCGCCGACGGCGAGGGCTGGAACGTCTTCGTCTCCGGCCTCCCGCTCGGCCGGCTCGAGCGCGACCTCCCCGTCGACGCGCAGAGCCCTCTGCACTGGCGCGTCCGCGACCCGCAGCACGACGGGTTCGGCGTCGGCGCGAGCTGGGGCGACTGGCAGGACGCCCTCATCGCCCTCGTCGACTACCGCCAGCGCCACGACGCCGACTCCGGCCCGGCCTGATCCCCACGGCAGGTCAGGGCCGGCCGCAGGCGCCGGTCAGGGCTGGTCGGAGGCGCCGGGCAGGGCCCGCGTCGAGCCTCGCACGACGAGCGTCGTCGGCAGCGGCGCGGCCTCCGCGACGGAGTCGGGCTCCTCGACGGCGAGCAGCACCTGCTGCATGATGAGGCCGCCGAGCGTCGCGAAGTCCTGCCGCACGGTCGTGAGCGGCGGGAACAGGAACTCCGACTCCGGCAGATCGTCGAAGCCCACGACGCTCACGTCGTCGGGCACCGCGAGTCCGCGCTCGCGCAGCGCCGACAGCACGCCGATCGCCATGTGGTCGTTCGAGACGAACACGGCCGTCGCGCCATCGAGGTCGAGAGCACGGCCCACCTCGTATCCGCTCGCCGCGGTCCAGTCGCCCGACCGCGGCTCGACGATCTCGAGGCGGTGCGCCGCGAGCTCGTCGCGCCAGCCCCGGATCCGCTCGATCGCGTCGGTCGCCGACGGCGGCCCCGCGACGTGCAGGATGCGGCGGTGCCCGAGCTCGACCAGGTGCCGCACCGCCGACCGCGCGCCGCGGTACTGGTCGATCGCCACGATCGACGGGCCCCGGCGGGCCGACGCCGCGACCGCGACGAACGGCACGCCGATCTCGAGCCCGCGGATGACCTCCAGCACGGCGATGTCGTCGACGATGAGCACCATGACGTCGACCCGCTGGCGCAGCAGGGTCTCGACGACGGCGCGCACCCCCGGGGGGTCGGGCTCGAGGAGGGCGACGGTCTCGACGCTGTAGCGCGCGGCACGCGCGGCGAGGTTGAAGTGCACCATGATCGACGCCGGCCCGTAGTCGGAGGTGCCCGGCACGATCAGGCCGATCGTGCGCGTGCGCCGTGTGACGAGCGCGCGCGCCGCCGGCGAGGGCCGGTAGTTGAGCTGCGCGATCGCCTGCTGCACGCGGGCGCGCGTCGCGGGGCGCACGTTCGGCAGATCGTTGATGACGCGCGAGACGGTCTGGTGCGAGACGCCCGCCAGGCGGGCGACGTCGAAGATGTTCGCCGTGCGGGGGCCGGAGTCGTCCGGACCGCCCCGCCGCGGCGGGTCAGTCTCCGTCATCCGGCTGGGTCACGAGGGCGAGAAGCGTCGCGCTCGCGAGCTCGTCGGCGGGGAGCTCCGCGACGAGGACGCCGTTCCTCAGCACGACGACGCGCGACGACACTCGGAGAACCTCCTCGAGCTCAGCGGAGACGAACACGACCGACACACCGTTGGCCGCCATCTCGGCGACGAGATTCTGGACTTCGACCTTAGCGCCGACGTCGATGCCGCGGGTGGGCTCGTCGAGCAGCAGCACCCGGGGCGCGAGCGCGAGCAGGCGGCCGAGCAGCACCTTCTGCTGGTTGCCGCCCGAGAGCTCGCCCGCGAGATGCTCGGTCGAGGCGGGCTTGATCCCGAGCGCGTCGATCCAGCTCGTCGCGAGCTCGCGCTGCCGAGCCCGGCTCATGAGGCGCAGCACCCCGCGCTGGGCCTGCACCGCGAGCACGATGTTCTCGCGCACGGTGAGCTCTCCGATGATGCCCTCGGTGCGCCGGTTCTCCGAGGAGTAGACGATGCCGCGCGCGATCCCCGCCCGCGCACCGTGCAGCGTCTCGGGCGCTCCGTCGAGCAGGAGCCGCCCGGCCTCGGGACGGTCGACCCCGGCGAGCACGCGGGCGAGCTCGGTGCGACCCGAGCCGAGCAGGCCGGCGAGCCCGACCACCTCGCCCTCGTGGATGCGCAGGTCCGCGTCGCGGGGACGCGAGGCGCGCGAGACGCCCTGCGCCTCGAGCACGACCCGGGAGGCGGGCCCCGGCTCCTCGCCGCGCCGGATCGGCGCCTCCGCGAGCTCGCGCCCGAGCATCTTCTGCACGAGGTCGATGCGCAGCAGCTCGCGTGTCGAGTACTCGCCCACGAGCCTGCCCCCGCGCAGCACCGTGATCCGGTCGCAGATCTCGTAGACCTGGTCGAGGAAGTGCGAGACGAAGAGGATCGCGACGCCGCGCTCGCGCAGCTCGCGGATGACGCGGAACAGCTCGGCGACCTCGTCGGCGTCGAGGCTCGAGGTCGGCTCGTCGAGCACGAGCACCTTGACGTCGTCGGAGATGGCGCGGGCGATCGCGACGAGCTGCTGCACGGCGAGGGAATGGGCGCCGAGGGGCGACCCCGGGTCGATGTCGACGCCGAGCTCCGCGAGCACGGCGGCGGCGCGCACCCGCATCGCCCGCCAGTCGATCGCCCCGAGGCGCCGGGGCTCGCGGCCGAGCAGGATGTTCTCGGCGACCGAGAGGTTGGGAAGCAGGTCGATCTCCTGGTAGACCGTGCGGATCCCGTGACGCTGCGCCTCGAGCGGCGACGACATGACGACGGGCGAGCCGCCGACGCGCATGGCCCCGGAGTCGAGCCGGAGGGCGCCCGTGATCGCCTTGATGAGCGTCGACTTGCCCGCGCCGTTCTCGCCCATGAGCGAGTGCACCTCGCCCGGCAGCAGCCGGAAGTCGACGGAGTCGAGCGCGGTCTCGCGGCCGAAGCGGACGGTCGCCCGCTCGACCTCGACGACCGGTGCGCCCGCCTCGTCGCTCATGGTCACATCATGGTGGACACGCGGCCCGGGGTCACCGTCTCCGCAGGGAGCGCGCGACGATGGCGCGCTGCACGACGACGAAGACGAGCAGCAGCACGCCGATCGTGATGCGCGTCCACGACTGCTCGGCCCCGAGGAACGAGATCGCGGTCTTGATCGTCCCGTAGACGAGCACGCCGATCATCGAGCCGAGCACGAAGCCGGAGCCGCCGGTCAGCAGCGTGCCGCCGATGACGACGGCCGCGATCGTGTCGAGCTCGGTGCCGAGGCCGTTGAGCGGGTAGCCCGCGCCCTGGTAGGCGGTGAAGACGACGCCCGCGAGCCCCGCGCACGCCCCGCTGATGACGTAGGCGAGCAGCTTGGTGCGCACGACCGGAAGCCCCATCAGCCGAGCCGACTGCTCGTTGCCGCCGATCGCGTAGATCGTGCGGCCGAACCTGGTGAACTGCAGCACGAGGGCCCCGCCGAGCACGACGAGCAGCGCGATGATGCCCGTCGGCGAGAGGAACCAGCCGTCGAGATAGAACAGCTTCGCCTGCAGCCAGAGGATCACCGGATCCTCGACCTTGATCGACGACAGGCTGATGAGGAACGCGAGCCCGCGCGCGGCGAACATCCCGGCGAGCGAGGCGATGAAGGGCTGCACGTCGAAGAACTGGATGAGCACGCCGATGAACAGTCCGATGAGCGCGCCGCCGACGAGCATGACCGGGATGACGAGCACCGCGGGCAGCCCCTGCGCGAGCATGCTCGCCCCGAGCATCGCCGTGAAGGCGAGCACCGCGCCGACGGACAGGTCGATGCCCGCGGTGAGGATCACGAACGTCATGCCGACGGCGAGGATCAGCAGGTAGGCGTTGTCGAGCAGCAGCGACGAGAGCACGCGCGGCGTCACGAAGTTGCCGAAGTACGCCTGGCCGGCGATCAGCAGGGCGACGAGGATGCCGAGCGCGGCGAACACCGGGATCCACGACGCCCGCCGGCTCGTGAACCGCCGCACCCCGCTCGCGACGCCCGAGAAGGCGCCCGCCCGGGTCGTGCTCGTCGTGACGTCGCTCATCGGACCGCCTCCGCATCCTTCGCCGGCCGAAGGGCCGACCACAGTGCGCGCGCGCCGGTGCGCACCCGTCGCGACTGCACGAGCACGACGAGCACGACGACGAGCGCCATGAACAGGGGACTCACGGCGGGTGGCACGCCGAGGAAGGTGATCGTCGACTTGAGGGTCTGGATCGTGAACACGCCGATCACGGTGCCCGCGATGCTGAACTTGCCGCCCATGAGCGACGTGCCCCCGAGCACGACGGCGAGGATCGCGTCGAGCTCGATGTACTGTCCGGCGGCGTTCGCGTCGGCCGCCATGATGTTCGAGCTGTAGAGGATGCCCGCGAGGCCCGCGAGCAGCCCGCTCGCCGCGTAGGCGCCCCACACGATCCCGCGCGAGCGCACCCCGGCGAGACGGCTCGCCTCGGGGTTGATGCCGACGGCCTCGGTGAGCAGCCCGAGCGCGGTGCGGCGCTCGATCAGCACGACGAGCACGATCGCGACGACGGAGACGTAGAAGGCGAACGGCAGTCCGAGCACGTAGCCCTGCGCCATGAAGCGGTAGGGCGCGCTCGTCACGGTCGTGATGAAGCCGCCCGTGATGAGCAGCGCGATGCCGCGACCGGCGAGCATGAGCACGAGGGTCGCGATGATCGGCTGGATGCCGAGCACCGAGACGAGGAACCCGTTCCACGCGCCGAACACGAGCGTCGTGACGACGCCCGCGACGATCGCGGCCGTGATCGTCGCGGCGCTGTCCGGCGAGCCCGAGTTGTCGATGATGGTGAGCGCCACCGCGCCCGAGACCGCCATGAGCGCCCCGACGGAGAGGTCGATGCCCCGGGTCGCGATGACGATCGTCATGCCCAGCGCGACGAGCATGAGCGGCGCGCTGTTGCGCAGGATGTCGATGAGCGAGCCGTAGAGCTGGCCGTCGCGCACGGTGATCGACAGGAACGTCGGGCGCGAGACGGTGTTCACGATGATGAGCGCGAGCAGGGCCGCGATGGGCAGCACCAGCCGGTGCCGCAAGAGCCTCGTCATGCCACTGCCTCCCGTGTCTCCTCGGCGATCGCCGCGACCACATCGTCCACGCTCGCGGCGTGCCCGTCCAGTTCCCCGATCTTGCGGCGGTCGCGCATGACGACGATGCGCTGGGCGATGCGCACGACCTCCTCGAGCTCGGAGGAGATGAAGACGACGGCCAGGCCCGCGCTCGAGAGCTCGGCGACCTTGCGCTGGATGTCGGCCTTGGCGCCGACGTCGATGCCGCGCGTGGGCTCGTCGAGGATGATCAGCTGGGGGGCGGTCGCGAGCCAGCGCGCGAGCAGCACCTTCTGCTGATTGCCGCCCGACAGGTTCCCGACGAGCATCGTCGGGTCGGCCGGGCGCACGCCGAGCGCGGTCATGTACTCGGCGACGAGGGCATCCTGCTCGGCCTTGGCGAGCCGGCGCAGCCAGCCGCGCCGGGCCTGCACGCCGAGCACGATGTTCTCGGCGACCGTGAGCTCGCCGACGATCCCCTCGGCGCGGCGGTCCTCCGACGAGAAGGCGATGCGGCTGTCGATCGCGTGGCGCGGGGTCGTGACCCGGGTGGGTGCGCCGCGCACCGAGATGCGGCCGCTGTCGGCCCGGTCGGCTCCGTAGAGCAGACGCACGAGCTCGGTGCGGCCCGAGCCGAGCAGGCCCGCGACCCCGACCACCTCGCCGTCGAAGACGTCGAGGTCGGCCGGCTCGACGACGCCGCGGCGGCCGACGCCGGTCGCCGACAGCACGGGCGTCGCGGAGCGGTCGATCTCGCGATCCGCCGCGCGCGAGATGCTCTCGAGCTCGGCGACCTCGCGGCCGAGCATCTGCGCCACGAGCTCGCCGCGCGGCAGCTCCGAGGCCCGGCTCTCGCCGACGAGCCGGCCGTTGCGCAGCACCGTGATGCGGTCGGAGATCTCGTACACCTGGTCGAGGAAGTGCGAGACGAAGAGGATGGCGACGCCGCGATCGCGCAGGGAGCGGACGACGCCGAAGAGCTGCTCGACCTCGCCGCGGTCGAGGCTCGACGTGGGCTCGTCGAGCACGAGCACGCGCGCGTCGAGCACCATCGCCCGGCTGATCGCGACGAGCTGCTGCACGGCGATGGAGTGGCTCGAGAGGGTCGAGCGGGTGTCGATGTCGACGCCCAGGGCGTCGAGGTGGCGCGCGGCCTCGGCGTGGGTGGCACGCCAGTCGATGAGGGCTCCGCGGCGCCGCTCGTGACCGAGCATGACGTTCTCGCCGACGGAGAGGTTGGCGCAGAGGTTGACCTCCTGGTACACCGTCGAGATGCCGGCGGCCTGCGCGTCGGCGGTGCTCGCGAACGCGCGGGCCGACCCGTCGACGACGATCTCGCCGGCGTCGATCGCGTAGACGCCCGTGAGGGCCTTGATGAGCGTCGACTTGCCCGCGCCGTTCTCGCCCATGAGGGCGTGCACCTCGCCGGGACGGAGGGAGAAGTCGACGGCGTCGAGCGCGAGCACGCCGGGGAAGCGGATGGTGATCCCGGTCATCGCGACGAGCGGGCGGACGTCGGCGTCCTCGGTCATGGGTGTCTCTCTCGGGAGGGGTGTCCGCCGGGG
>JAEWKY010000087.1 GCA_023457615.1 Actinomycetes bacterium
CCGCACCACCCCGCGGGTTGAGTGCCGCGCGGCACTCGACCCGCGGGACGCGGCTACCGGTTCGACCCCGCGAGCAGGGCCTGCACGAAGTAGCGCTGGAACGCGAAGAACACGATGAGCGGCACGATCATCGACAGGAACGCCCCCGCCGAGAGCACGTCGATGTTCGCCCCGAACTGGCGCAGCTGACTCTGGATCGCGACCGTGAGCGGCTGCGACTGCGAGTTCGTGAAGATGAGCGCGATGAGCAGGTCGTTCCACGTCCAGAGGAACTGGAAGATCGCGAGCGACGCGATCGCCGGCAGCCCGAGCGGCAGCACGACCTGGCGGAAGATGCGCCACTCGCTCGCCCCGTCGAGCCGCGCCGCCTCGAGCAGCTCCGCGGGCACCTGGGAGAAGAAGTTCCTCATCAGGAAGATCGCGAACGGCAGTCCGAACGACACGTGGTACAGGATCACGCCGATCACCGACCCGAAGATCCCGAGCGCCCCGAA
Organism: Actinomycetes bacterium; assembly: GCA_023457615.1. GTDB lineage: Bacteria > Actinomycetota > Actinomycetes > Actinomycetales > Microbacteriaceae > Pseudolysinimonas_A. The sequence continues at coordinate 495 of JAEWKY010000087.1, forward strand.
CAGCTGGGCGAGCGGGATGAGCGCGACCTGCAGAGGCACCGCGAGCAGCACCACGATCCCGATGAACAGCCAGTCGCGTCCCGGGAACTGCACCCACGCGAGCGCGTGGCCGGCGAGCGACCCGATGAGCACGACGAGCAGGGTCGTCGGCACCGTGATGAGGATCGTGTTGCCGATCGAGCCGAGGATCGTCGGATTGGTCAGCAGGTTCGCATAGTTGTCGAGCGTGAGCTGCGCCGGTGCCGTGAACACGGTCCACCACCCCGACGTGCCCGAGTCGCTCGCCGACCGCAGCGACGACAGGAACAGCCCGATCGACGGCACGAGCCAGAACAGCGCGATGACGACGAGCACGACCTGCACGACGGCGCTCGTGAGGAAGCCCACGATGCGCTGACCGACGGTGCGCCGGCGCTGCCCGGCCATGACGTCCCGGCCGCTCGCGGTCGGCACGCGGGGCTTCTCGGCGCGGGCCTTCTCGGTGACGGCGCTCATGACTGCCTCTCCTGCCGCAGGCGGCGCACGTTGATGATCATCGCCGGGAGCACGAGCAGGAGCAGCAGGATCGCGAGCGCGCTGCCGAGCCCCTGGTCGCTGCCGCCGCCGAACGAGACCGTCCACATCTCGACCGCGATGACGTTGGCCGCCGGTTTCGACGCGCCCGGGGGGATGACGTAGACGAGGTCGAAGATCTTCAGCACGTTGATGATGAGCGTCACGAGCACGACGACGAGCACGGGCGCGAGCAGCGGCGCGGTGATCTTGGTGAACACCTTCCACTCGTTCGCGCCGTCGGTGCGCGCGGCCTCCTGCAGCGACCTGTCGATCGCGGAGAGCCCCGAGGCGATCATGATCATCGCGAAGCCCGCCCAGATCCAGACGTAGGAGAGGATGACGACCGACGTGATGAACGCCGACGAGAGCCACGAGACGCCCTGCCCGCCCGCCACGAAGTTGGTCGCCGGGAGCGCGACCGTGTACGCGCCCCCGGGCAGCCCCTCGATCACGTAGCTGCCGTCGGGCGCGGTCGTGGCCGAGCCGACGACGTTCCCGCCCTCGTCGACCGCGTGCACGGTCATGCCGGGCAGCCCGAACTTGCCGTCCTCGATCTCGCCCGGCGTGCCGCCGCCTCCGCGGATGTTGTCGAGGTACACCGTGCCCGCGATGCCGTCGCCGGTCTCGTCGGCGGCCGCCGCCTGCTCGGCGGACTCCGGGACGTCGCCCGCGCGCACGCCGACGAGCGGGAAGTCCTGCGTGCCGCCCGTCTCCACCGCGTCGGCGCCGGCGATCGAGCCATCGGACTCGACGAGCGGGCCGTCGGGACGCGGACGCGCCCCCTCGTAGTCCGCGGCTCCCCCGCCGAACGCGTTCTGCACGGCGACGATGCCGGCGTTGACCGCGCCGAGCTCCGGGTTCTCCTGGAACAGCGAGCGGAAGATGACACCCGCCGCGAGCATCGAGATCGCCATCGGCATGAAGACGATGAGCTTGAACGCCGTGCCCCAGCGCACCTTGTCGGCGAGCACCGCGAAGATGAGCCCGAGGATCGTGCACACCGCGGGCGCCACGATGACCCAGATGACGTTGTTGCGGATGGCGGTGAACGTCGAGTCGTTCGTGAACATCCGGGCGTAGTTCTCGAACCCGACGAAGCCGTCGCCGGATCTGTCGAAGAGCGACCGGATCACCGTGTAGACGATCGGGTAGACGACGAACGCGCCGAGGAACACGAGCGCCGGGGCGAGGAATCCGGCGCCGATCGCCACGCGACGCCACGAGGAGCCGGTGGAGGGGCGCCGGGGCGGGAGGGCCGGGGCGAGCCGGCCCTCCTCACCTGCCAGCGCGGGCGCCGCCACGGCGGGCGAGCTGCTGGACATCGCGCGCGTCAGCCTGCGTACGCGGCCGTGGCGGCATCCTCGAGCTTCTGCTGAGCGCCCGCCACGTCGGACGGGTTCTGCAGGAACTCGATCATGATCTGCCAGAAGCCCTGGCCGACGGTGCCGCCGAAGGCGCTCGGCGTCAGGTCGGACATGTCGAAGCGGAAGGTCTCCGCGCCGACGAGGGCCTCGGCGATCTGCCGGGCGGTGTCGTCCGGGTAGAGCGACGTGTCGACGTTCTGGTTCGGCGAGGTCAAGCCGCCGTTGGGCACCCAGACCTCGGCGGCCTCCGGGGTCGCGAGGAACGCGATGAGCGCCTGCGTGGCCTCGTCGTCGTTGAACGCGACGGCGACGTCACCACCGCCGACGACCGCGGCCTCCGAGCCGTTCACCGACGGGAAGTCGTAGAACAGGGCGTTCTCGCCGACGACCGAGTTGCCGTCGGTCGCGATGTTGCCGGCGACGAAGTCGCCCTCGTACACGGTGCCGGCCTCGGCGTTGGCGCCGAAGACCGCGGGGATCGTGTCGGGGAACGTGCGCTCGTCGGCACCCGGCTGCACGAGCGGCGTGCCCCACAGGGTGGCAAGCGTGTCGAGCGCCTCGGTGACCGACGGATCGGTCCACGGGATCTCGTGCGCGGTCAGCTGGTCGTACATGTCGCCGCCCGCGGTGCGGAGGTAGACGTTCTCGAACCAGTCGGTCAACGGCCAGCCGACATCGGCGCCGATCGAGATGCCGTAGTAGCCGGCGTCGGAGACGAGCTGGAGCTGCTCGAGGAAGCCCTCCCAGTCCTCCGGCACCTCGGCGCCGGCCTCGTCGTAGATGTCGGCGTTGTACCACATGGTCGACTTGTTGGCGGCCTTGAACCAGACGCCGTAGAGCTCGCCGTCGACGGTGCCGAGGTCGATCCAGTCCTGCGCGTAGTTGTCGGCGACGTTGGCCGCGGCCTCCTCGCCGAGCGGCGAGAGCGCGCCGTCGGTCGCGAGCTGCTGCATGAGGGCCGGCTGGCCGACGACGGCGACGTCGGGCGGGTTGCCGCCGTCGACCTGCGTGTTGAGCGTCGTCGCCCCGTTGTCGCCGAAGCTCGTGTAGTTGACGGTCGCGCCCGTCTCCTGCTCGAACAGGTCGAGCACCGCCTCGAAGTTCTGCTGCTCCGCGCCCGACCAGGTCGCGGCGACCTCGAGGGTCGTGCCGGAGAACTCCCCGCCTCCGGCCGGACCTCCGCCGCCGGCGCAGCCCGCCAGCACGAGTCCGGTGATCGCGACGCCCGCCAGTCCGGCGGCGCGCCCTGCTGTGTTCTTCGTCACTGAAGCGTCCCCTTATCCGAGGAGCACGGAACTCCCCGGTGGGACCGTACGTCGGCGCCCCCCGGACGGGGGAGGGCGTTGACGGATCGTCAGATCGGAGCTAGCCGTCCGACGGCGGGCGGATCAGTACCGGTAGTGGTCGACCTTGTAGGGGCCCTCGACCGGGATGCCCAGGTAGGCGGCCTGCGACGGCGTGAGCTGCGTGAGCTCCACCCCGAGGGCCGCGAGGTGCAGGCGCGCGACCTTCTCGTCGAGCACCTTCGGGAGCACGTAGACGCCGACCGGGTACTCGGCCCGCTTCGTGTAGAGCTCGATCTGGGCGAGCACCTGGTTCGAGAACGAGTTGCTCATGACGAACGACGGGTGGCCGGTCGCGTTGCCGAGGTTCATGAGGCGGCCCTCGGAGAGCACGAGGATGCTGCGTCCGTTGGGCAGGCGCCACTCGTGCACCTGCGGCTTGATCTCGACCTTCTCCGCGCCTGCGAGCCTCTCGAGCCCGGCCATGTCGATCTCGTTGTCGAAGTGGCCGACGTTCGCGACGATCGCCTGGTGCTTCATCCGCTGGAGGTGCTCGACCGTGATGACGTCCTTGTTGCCGGTCGTCGTGACGAAGATGTCGGCGTACTCGACGGCCTTCTCGAGGGTCGTGACCTGGTAGCCGTCCATCGCGGCCTGCAGGGCGTTGATCGGGTCGATCTCGGAGACGACGACGCGGGCGCCCTGACCGCGCAGGGCCTCGGCCGAGCCCTTGCCGACGTCGCCGTAACCCGCAACGAACGCGACCTTGCCGCCGATGAGCACGTCGGTCGCACGGTTGATGCCGTCTGGCAGCGAGTGGCGGATGCCGTACTTGTTGTCGAACTTCGACTTCGTGACCGAGTCGTTGACGTTGATCGCCGGGAAGAGCAGCCCGCCCGCGGCGTGGAGCTCGTAGAGACGGTGCACGCCCGTCGTCGTCTCCTCCGTGACGCCCTGGATGCCCGCGGCGACCTTCTGCCAGCGGTCGGGGCTCGCGGCGACGGAGCGGCGCAGCACGTCGAGGATGACGGTCCACTCGTGGCTGTCGCCGGGGGCGGCGTCGGGCACGGCGCCCGCGAGCTCGAACTCGCGGCCCTTGTGCACGAGGAGCGTGGCGTCGCCGCCGTCGTCGAGGATCATGTTCGGGCCGTCGAAGCCCTCCGCGCTCCAGTCGAAGAGCTGCTCGGTCGCCCACCAGTACTCCTCGAGCGTCTCGCCCTTCCAGGCGAACACCGGGATGCCGGCGGGGGCGTCGACCGTGCCGGTCGGGCCGACGGCCACGGCGGCCGCGGCGTCGTCCTGGGTCGAGAAGATGTTGCACGACACCCAGCGCACCTGCGCGCCGAGCGCGACGAGCGTCTCGATGAGCACGGCCGTCTGCACGGTCATGTGCAGCGAACCGGCGATGCGCGCGCCCTTGAGCGGCTGCGTCGGGCCGAACTCCTCGCGGAGGGCCATGAGGCCGGGCATCTCGTGCTCGGCGAGGCGGATCTGGTGCCGTCCGGCCTCCGCGAGTCGCAGGTCGGCGACCTTGAAGGGCAGGGCGGTCGACGTCGGGGAGCTGGTGACGGGAGCGGACATGCCCCCATTGTCGCAGCCGAACCCGCGGATTACGCGCCGAGCTCCTCGACGAGCGAGTGCCGCACGACCTGCCAGCCCTGCGGCACCGACAGCCGCTCCGAATGACGACCGCAGAGGTCGTAGCTGTGCGGCTCGGACCGGTAGCTGAGCGGGCCCAGCACGGCCATGGCATCCGCGTAGTCGTAGGTGAGCGTGGCCACGGCATCCTCGCCGCAGGCCACCTTGCTGCACGGTCGCCGCAGCACCCTCTCGCCCATCCCGGTCAGGGTAATCCCGCGGGCCGGCGCGACAGGTCCGGCACGCCGGAGCGCTGCCTAGACTGGCTGCATGGCGAGGATCGGGCGGCAGGGCTCCCCGGCGGGGGCCGACCGCGCCGGCGTCCGAGCGCTCTCCCGTGATCGCCACGGACGCGGCCTGCGGTCGTCGGTCGCCGGGCCGCACCTGCGGCGGCTGCGCTCGCGCCTCGACTTCTTCGACGCGAGCATCGCCTCCGCCGTCGAGTACCTGCGCGAGCTGTGGCCCGACGAGATGTCGGCCGTGCGCTTCGAGGTCGGCTCGGTGCCGCCCGGTGAGCCCGGCCCGCACGGTGTCGATCGCTGGCGGGTCGACGCCGCCCGGCGCATCGTCGTGCTCTACCGCGTGCCCATCGAGCGCCTCGCCCATCTGCACAAGGACGACGACTGGCACCGCCGCTCGCTCATCGAGAGCTGCGTGTTCCGCGCGGTCGCGGAGCTGCTCGGCAAGGATCCCTGGGACATCGCGCCGGAGCGCTACCGCCACTTCTGACGCGGCGTCCGCCTCGCCCGCGCCTCAGTCCGGGTGCACGACGACCGGGCCGGCCACGGGTCGCGCCGGGGCGAGCACGAAGGAGGCCAGCGCGGCGTCCCCGGCGAAGCTCACCGCGACCGAGAGCGACTCCGCGGCCGCGAGCAGGTAGGCGCCCGGTTCGACCGCGAACGCCGCGGCGGTGCCGGCCGGCACGACGATCGGCACGACGTCGCCCCCGTCGAGCGGGACGAGGTCGGTCTCGACGTCGTCGGCGGTCGGATTCGCGATCGAGACGAGGGGCGACGGTCCGTCGGGCACGACGACGAGTGCGCCGCCGTCGAGCGCCGGGGCCGCGGCGAACCAGGCGACGTCGCCCGGGGGGGCGTCGAGCACCGAGGCGTCCTCGGCCTCCCCCGCGTCGACGGCGGTCGAGACGCGGACCCCCGCGACGACGGGCACCTCGGCGTCGACGAAGACCGTGTAGGTGCCGTCCTGGAGCCCGTCGGTGTGCGCCGGCTCGCCCGAGTCCGACTCCTCGTCCTCACCGTCGCCGAGGCCGACGCCGGAGTCGAGCGGGACATCGGTCACCTCGCCGGGCTCGAGGTCGACGACGAATGACGTGCCGAGGCCGCCGCTCTCGGGCACGACGCGCACCTCGACCGTCCCGCCCTCGTCGCCCGGCACGCCCAGTCGCACGACGGGCACGACGTCGTCCCAGTCGGCGAGACCGCTCGCGCGGCCCGTGCCGACGGCGTCCACGAAGCGGACCCCCGGCACGACGAGCGACTCCGCGGGATCGGCGCCCGCGCCCACGATGTCGACGCCCGTCGCGTCGAGGCCGCGGACGATCGACTGCTGGAGCGACGCCACGATGCGGCCCCCGCGCGCGCTGACGTGCACGACCGGCGACGTGAGGCCGGGCGCGAAGCCGGCGAGCGACAGCACGCGCTGCGAGCCCGGCGGCACCTCGATGCCGGAGAGGCCGGGCGCCGAGACGAGGCCGTCCTCGCCGAGGATCTCCAGGCTCACGCGCGACGGCACCTCGGTCGGATTGGCGAGCACGAGGAGAGTCGTGCGTCCCACCGTCGTCGCGCCGCCGACCAGCCACGCGGAGCCCGTCGGCTCACCGCACGACGCCGCCGCCAGGCCGCGGAAGCCGTCGGCGTCGACCCGCTGCACCTGCGCCCCCGCGACGAGCGCCCCGTCGCCCGGCGGGACGCGCAGGAGC
>JAEWKY010000088.1 GCA_023457615.1 Actinomycetes bacterium
CGCAGCGGGTGTATCGAAACCAGGTACGACGAACGTGGGGTTTCGATACACCGCCTTCGGCGGCACTCAACCCGCGGGTGGTCGGCTAGTGCGTGTCGACGGCTTCGACCTCGGAGCGGTCGCCCGACCACAGGGTGTGGAACGTGCCCTCCCGATCCACGCGCTTGTACGTGTGCGCGCCGAAGAAGTCGCGCTGACCCTGCACGAGGGCGGCGGGCAGGCGCTCCGCGCGGAGCCCGTCGTAGTACGACAGCGACGACGAGAACGCGGGGGCGGGGATGCCGGCGACGGCCGCCGCGGCGACGACGCGGCGCCAGGCGTCCTGCGTGCGGGTGATCGCGGCGCGGAAGTAGGGCGCCGTGATGAGGGCGACGAGGCCCGGGTCGTCGGAGTACGACTCCGTGATGCGGTTGAGGAACTGCGCGCGGATGATGCAGCCGCCCCGCCAGATCTTCGCGATCTCGCCCTTCTGGATGTCCCAGCCGTACTGCTCGGCACCGGCGACGATCGCGTCGAAGCCCTGCGAGTAGGCGACGATCTTCGACGCGTAGAGCGCCTGCCGCACGTCCTCGATGAAGGCGTCGGCATCCGCCACCGCGGGCACCTCCGGCCCGGGCAGGTTGCCCGCCGCGGCGCGCTGCAGCGGCTTCGACGACAGCGAGCGCGCGAACACGGCCTCGGCGATGCCCGACACCGGGATGCCGAGGTCGAGCGCGGTCTGCACGGTCCAGACGCCCGTGCCCTTCGAGCCGGCCTGGTCGAGGATGACGTCGACGAGCGGCTGACCGGTGTCGGCATCCACCTGGCGCAGCACCTCGGCGGTGATCTCGATGAGGTACGACTCGAGCTCGCCGCGGTTCCACTCGGCGAAGATCTCCGCGATCTCGACGGGCGTCTTGCCGGTGCCACGGCGGATGAGGTCGTAGGCCTCCGCGATGAGCTGCATGTCGGCGTACTCGATGCCGTTGTGGATCATCTTCACGAAGTGCCCGGCCCCGTCGGTGCCGACGTGCGTGACGCACGGCTCGCCCTCGGCGACGGCGGCGATCGACCGCAGGATGGGCCCGAGCGTGTCCCACGCCTCGGCCGAGCCACCGGGCATGATCGACGGGCCGTTGAGCGCGCCCTCCTCGCCGCCGGAGATGCCGGCGCCGACGAAGTTGATGCCGGTCTCGCGCACGGCCTTCTCGCGGCGGATGGTGTCGGTGAAGAGCGCGTTGCCGCCGTCGACGATGATGTCGCCCGGCTCGAACACCCGGGTGAGCTCGTCGATGACGGCGTCGGTGCCGCGACCGGCCTGCACCATGATGAGCGCCGTGCGCGGCTTCTGCAGCGCGGCCGCGAACTCCTCGTACGACTTCGTGACCACGAAGCCGGCCTCGGGGTGCTCCCCGGCGAGCGCGTCGGTCTTCTCCGGCGAGCGGTTGAAGATCGCGACGGTGTTGCCCTCGCGGCTCGCGAGGTTGCGGGCGAGGTTCGAGCCCATGACGGCGAGGCCGACGACTCCGATGTTGGCGGTGGCGGGAGTGGAGGTGGTCACGAGAGCCCAGGCTACTAGCGTGGGGAAGGTGACCCTCCCGCATCCCGTCGTCGTGATGGGCGTCTCCGGCACCGGGAAGTCCACGATCGGACGGGCCCTCGCCGACGCGCTCGAGGTGCCGTTCGTCGAGGGCGACGACCTGCACCCGCGGGCCAACCGCGACAAGATGGCGCAGGGCATCCCGCTCACCGACGCCGACCGCGCGCCGTGGCTGGATGCCGTCGCCGCCGAGCTCGGACGACCCGTCGTGGTCGCCTGCTCGGCCCTCAAGCTGCGCTATCGCGAGCGCCTGCGCGAGGCCGCGCCCGACCTCTCGCTCGTCTACCTGCACGGAACCCCCGAGCTGCTCGCGGCGCGCATGGAGGGCCGCGAGGGGCACTTCATGCCGACGTCGCTGCTGCGCTCGCAGCTCGACACGCTCGAGGCGCCGGACGGGGACGAGAACCCGATCGGGGTGGATGTCGCGCTGCGTCCGGACGAGATCGTCGAGCTCGTCGTGCACCGGCTCGAGCAGGAGGGGTCGGCATGAGGATCGTCGTGGCCCTGCCGCTGCAGGAGGTGAACGCGCGACTGCTCGCCGAGCTCGAGCCGCGGCTCGAGGTGGTCTACGAGCCGGAGCTGCTCGGCGGGGAGCGCGACGCCGCGGGCCAGTCCGCCTACGAGCGGATGATCGACTCGGCGGAGGCGCTGTTCGGGGTCCCGGACAGCTCGGGCAGGGCGCTCGCGCGCACGGTCGCCGCGAATCCGGGACTGCGCTGGGTGCACACGATCCCGGCGGGCGGCGGGCAGCAGGTGAAGGCCGCGCGGCTCGCCGACGGCGACCTCGAGCGCATCGTGTTCACGACGTCGGCGGGGATCTACGCCGAGGCCCTCGCCGAGTTCGCCGTGCTCGGCGTCTTCGCGGGGGCGAAGCGCGTCGGCCGGCTGCTCGAGCTGCAGTCGCGCTCGGAGTGGGGAGGGCGATTCCAGCTCGGATCGGTGCGCGAGTCCACCGTGCTCGTCGTGGGGCTCGGCGGCATCGGACGCGCGACCGCCGTGAAGCTCTCGGCCCTCGGGGCGCGCGTCGTCGGCGTGCATCGTCGCGAGGTCGAGGTGCCGGGCGTCGAGCGGGTCGTGCCGGTCGAGCGCTTCGCCGAGGCGGCCGCGGAGGCCGACGCGATCGTGCTCTGCCTGCCCGGCACCGACGCGACGAAGGGGATGTTGAGCGCCGAGGTGATCGCGGCCGCGAAGCCCGGCATCACGATCGTCAACGTCGGCCGCGGCTCGACCGTCGACGAGCCCGCCCTCATCGAGGCGATGCACTCGGGCCAGGTCGGCGCGGCCGTGCTCGACGTCGCGGCGGTGGAGCCGCTTCCCGCGGACCACCCCCTGTGGTCGGCGCCGAACCTCCTGCTGAGCCCGCACACGGCGGCGGACACCCCCGGCGATCAGCGCGCGATCACCGAGCTCGTGGCCGACAACGCGCGCCGTCTGCTCGACGGCCGGCCGCTGCGGAACGTCCTCGACACCGTCGAGTTCTACTGAGCCGCGCTCGGACCCCCGGGTTAGGCTGGCGGGCGTGGCGCGGCCCTTCCTGAGTCTCCTCCTCGCCGCCGCGGCGTCGACGGGGGGACTCGCGCTCGCCACGGCGGGGGCCCTCGGCTACTCCGCCGCCGCGCAGTCGTTCCGGGGGGAGCCGGCGGTGGGTGCGGCGGTCGTCGCCTTCCTGGGCGTCCTGCTGATCGGCCTCGCGGCGGCATCGCTCGCCATCCACTGGGTCGGCGCGCTCGTCGTCGGCTCGGTGCACGCGCTCCTCGGCCTGCTCGCCCTCGTCGTGCCGTTCGGCAACGTGTTCGCCGGCGGCATCTTCAGCCCCGTCTTCCAGATCACGCGGATGCTCGCGAAGCTCGATCGCACGCTGAGCGACGGGGCCACGGTCTTCTACTTCTCGGGCACCGCTCTCGTCGTCGGCGCCTTCCTCGCGGCCGCCGCGCTCGGCATCCGGTCGCGTCGTCTCTCGGGATGGTCGACGCGCAAGGCCGTGGTCCTGTCGTCCGCGGTCGGCGTCGTCGTGCTGCTCGCCGCCGTCGCCCTGCTGGTCGTCGCGGGCGGCGAGTTCGTGGTCGGCATCCTCGTGCGCTTCCAGTACGTGCCGGCGCTCGCCGCTCTCACCGTCGTCGCCGGGTTGCTCGCGGGTGTCGCCGGTCTGGCGCTGCGCTGGTCGTCGCTCGGCACGTTCGTGCTCGGCGTCTTCGTGCTGCTCTTCGGCGCCGCGGCGTTCCTGCTGCCGGTGCCGCCCCCGTTCCCCGGGCGCATGGTGACGGGGTACGGGCTCGTCATGGTCGTCGGCGCGACGCTCGTCGGCGCGGCTCTCGGCGGCCTCGCGCGCTCGCACGCCCCGGTGGAGAGCGATCCCGACGACCTGTAACATGGCTCCCTGAACTTCGGCGAGGGCTCCGTTCCGGCGGGGCCGTGATCGACGCGGTGGGGTGGCCCCAGGTCTTCCTCGCGCTTTCGTGCGTTCGAGTTGAACAAGACATCGACTGGGCCCGACGGCCCCGACACAAGGAGTACAGCCATGGCTGACGACAACACGACCGGTTCCGACAACAAGCTGGCCGTCGAGGTGCGCACCGAGTTCGGCAAGGGCTTCGCCCGCCGCCTGCGCGCCGCCGGCAAGATCCCCGCGGTCATCTACGGCCACGGCACCGAGCCGCAGCACGTCGCCCTCCCGGGCCACGAGACCGCGCTCATCATCCGCAAGGCGAACCAGGTGCTCGACCTCCAGATCGAGGGCAAGAGCCAGCTCGCGCTCGTCAAGGACGTGCAGAAGGACCCGGTGCACCAGATCATCGAGCACCTCGACCTCGTCGTCGTGCGCAAGGGCGAGAAGGTCACCGTCGACGTGCCCGTGCACCTCGAGGGCGAGTCCGCCCCGGCGACGAGCGTCAACCAGGACTCGACGACGATCTCGCTCGAGGTCGAGGCGACCCACATCCCCGAGAACGTGGTCGTGAGCATCGAAGGCCTCGAGGAGGGCACCCAGATCCTCGCCGGCGACGTGAAGCTCCCGCAGGGCGCCACGCTCGTCACCGACCCGGAGCAGCTCGTCGTCGGCATCACGGGCGAGGTCGCGGTCGACCTGGGCGAGGAGTCCGAGACCGCCGAGGGCGAGGCCGCGGAGGGCGAGGGCGACCTCGTCGACGAGGTCGGCTCCGAGGACGCCCCGGCCGAGGCCGCGGCCGACTCCGAGTAACGCGCTCCGACGTTGGCGGACGATCGCTGGCTCGTGGTCGGGCTCGGGAATCCCGGGCCCGGCTACGCCGGCCATCGTCACAACGTCGGCCAGATGGTCGTGTCGGAGCTGGCCTCCCGGCTCGGCGCACCGCTCAAGGCGCACAAGGCCGGGGCGTCGATCGCCGAGGGACGGATCGGCCCCGAGCGCGTGACCCTGGCGGTGCCGTCGACGTTCATGAACGTCTCGGGGCGACCCGTCGCGGCGCTGCTCAAGTTCTACTCGCTCGACGCGTCGCGGCTCATCGTCGTCCACGACGAGCTCGACCTGCCCTACGACACCGTGCGGCTGAAGATCGGCGGCGGCCCCGGCGGCCACAACGGCGTCCGCGACATCATCCACGTCGCGGGCCCCGACTTCGTGCGCGTGCGCGTCGGCGTCGGCCGTCCGCCCGGGCGCCAGGACCCCGCCGACTTCGTGCTCTCCCCGTTCTCGAAGTCGGAGCGCGAGACGCTGCCGAACCTCCTCGTGGATGCCGCCGACGCCACCTCCGACGTGATCACCGAGGGTCTGCTCGCGGCGCAGCAGCGCTGGCACTCGCCCGCGGGTTGAGTGCCGCGCAGCGGCGTATCGAACACCCGCCCCGAGCGACCCGGCGGGCGGGTTTCGAGACACCCGCCTCCGGCGGGCATCAACCCGCGGTGAGGGTCGGGCGTGGTGCGTAGGCTTGCACGAGTGGGTCTCGACGCGATGATTCCGGCGCTCTCGCGCGCCTCCGTACTCGAACCCGCCCTCCGCCGGGCCGATCGGGATGCCGACTTCTCCCTCGTCGAGGGGTTGCGCGTGCCGACGATCGCGGCGCTGCTCGACGCCCGCGGCGAGTCGCAGGCCGCGCTCCTCGTCACGGCGACGAGCCGCGAGGTGGATGCCGTCGTCGCGTCGCTGCGCTGCTACCTCCCCGCGGCGACCGTGCTCGACTTCCCGGCGTGGGAGACCCTCCCGCACGAGAGGCTCAGCCCGAGCGCCGAGACCGTCGGCCGCCGGTTGCACGCGCTCCGCGAGATCTCCCGCTGGCGGGCCGAGCGGCGCGGGCACCTCGTCGTCGTCGGCAGCGTCCGGGCGGCACTGCAGCCGATCGTGCCGGGGCTGGCCGACATCCCGACCCTCGAGCTCGTGCGCGGCGGGCGCGGCTACGACCTCGCCGCCCTCTCGCTCGAGCTCGCCGAGCTCGCCTACGCGCGCGTCGACCTCGTCACCCGCCGCGGCGAGTTCGCGGTGCGCGGCGGCATCCTCGACGTCTTCCCGCCGGATGCCGAGCATCCCGTGCGCGCCGACTTCTTCGGCGACGAGCTCGAGTCGCTCGCCCCCTTCTCGGTCGCCGACCAGCGCTCGCTTCCCGAGACTCTCGAGCGCGTCGACCTGCTGCCGAGCCGCGAGCTGCTGCTCACCGACGCCGTGCGGCAGCGGGCGCGCGAGATGGAGCGCGAGTTCCCCGGCCTGCAGCAGCTGCTCGCGAAGGTCGGAGAGGGCATCCCGGTCGAGGGGATGGAGTCGCTGGCGCCCGCGCTCGTCGGCGATCTCGTGCCGATCACGGACGTGCTGCCCGAGGACGCCGCGGTCGCCATCCTGAGCCCCGAGCGCGTCGCGACGCGGGCGCTCAGCCTCGCCGAGACGAACCGCGAGTTCCTCGAGGCGGCGTGGAGCGCGGCGACGGCTGGCGCGCAGGCGCCGATCAGCCTCGATCGCGGCGACTTCCTCACGGTGTCGCAGCTGCGCGCCGCCGCGGCGCCGCGCACGTGGTGGACCTTCAGCCCGTTCGACTCGGACGCCGACGAGATCACGCGGCTCGCGGGCGCCCCGATCCCGAGCTTCGCCGGTCAGGTCGAGGGCGCGGTCGAGTACGTCGCGGGACTCGTGCGCGACGGCTGGGACGTCACGGTCACGGCCGCCGGCGCGGGCATGGTGGAGCGTGCGCGCGACGTGCTCGCCGAGGCAGGGGTCGCGCCGACGGTCGCGCAGGCGACGCTCGAGGCCGGGTTCGCCCTGCCCGAGCAGAAGGTCGCCGTGCTCTCCGAGGCGGAGTTCTACGGGCGCGCGGCGGCCCTCGACGCCCGCGGCACGCGGAAGCTCGCGAGCAAGCGGCGCACCGTCGTCGACCCGCTGCAGCTGAAGCCCGGCGACTACGTCGTGCACGAGACCCACGGCATCGGCCGCTTCGTCGAGCTCATCCAGCGCGAGGTCGCCTCGGGGGAGCGCACCGCACGCGGCCCGCTCGGCACGACGCACGCGAAGGTCGTGCGCGAGTACCTCGTGCTGGAGTACGCGTCGAGCAAGCGCGGAGGTGCCCCCGACCGGCTGTCGGTGCCGACCGATCAGCTCGATCTGCTGAGCCGGTACGTCGGCGGCGAGGCGCCCGCCCTGTCGAAGATGGGCGGCTCCGACTGGGCCGCCGCGAAGGGCCGTGCCCGCAAGGCGGTGCGCGACATCGCGGTCGAGCTCGTGAAGCTGTACTCGGCGCGCATGGCGAGCACCGGCCACGCGTTCGCGAAGGACACCCCGTGGCAGCGCGAGCTCGAGGAGGCCTTCCCGTTCGCCGAGACCCCCGACCAGCTCGTCACGATCGACGACGTCAAGGCCGACATGGAGCGGCCGATCCCGATGGACCGTCTCATCTCGGGCGACGTCGGCTACGGCAAGACCGAGATCGCGATCCGGGCGGCGTTCAAGGCGGTGCAGGACGGCAAGCAGGTCGCGATGCTCGTGCCGACGACGCTGCTCGTGCGGCAGCACCTCGAGACCTTCACCGAGCGGTTCGCCGGCTTCCCCGTGCACCTCCGGGCCCTCAGCAGGTTCCAGACCGACAAGGAGTCGAAGGAGACGATCGACGGGCTCGCGACCGGAGAGGTGGATGTCGTCATCGGCACCCATCGCCTGCTCTCCGAGAGCGTGCGCTTCAAGGACCTCGGACTCGTCATCATCGACGAGGAGCAGCGCTTCGGCGTCGAGCACAAGGACGCGCTCAAGAAGCTCAAGACGAACGTCGACATCCTCGCGATGTCGGCGACGCCGATCCCGCGCACGCTCGAGATGGCGGTCACGGGCATCCGCGAGATGTCGACCCTCGCGACCCCGCCCGAGGACCGGCATCCGATCCTCACCTTCGTCGGCCCGTACAACGAACGCCAGGTGGGCGCCGCGATCCGCCGCGAGCTGCTGCGCGAAGGGCAGGTGTTCTTCGTGCACAACCGGGTGTCGTCGATCAACCGCGTCGCGGCGCAGCTCGCCGAGCTCGTGCCCGAGGCGCGCATCGCCGTCGCCCACGGGCAGCTCTCCGAGAGCGTGCTCGAGCAGGTGATCGTCGACTTCTGGGAGCGCAAGTTCGACGTGCTCGTCTCGACGACGATCATCGAGACCGGCATCGACATCGCCAACGCGAACACCCTCATCATCGACGGGGCCGACAAGTACGGGCTCTCCCAGCTGCACCAGATCCGCGGGCGCGTCGGGCGCGGGCGCGAGCGCGCCTACGCCTACTTCCTCTACCAGGACGACAAGCCGCTCACCGAGACCGCGCAGGACCGGCTCGAGACGATCGCCGCGAACACCGAGCTCGGCGCGGGCATGCAGGTCGCGCTCAAGGATCTCGAGATCCGCGGCGCGGGCAACCTGCTCGGCGGCGAGCAGTCGGGCCACATCGCGGGCGTCGGCTTCGACCTCTACCTGCGCATGATCGGGGAGGCCGTCGCGACGTTCCGCGGCGACGTCGCCGAGGGGCAGACGGAGCTGCGGCTCGAGCTGCCCGTGGATGCGCGCATCCCCGAGGAGTACCTCGAGAGCGAGCGGCTGCGGCTCGAGGCGTACCAGAAGCTGTCGACGGCCGCCGCTCCGGCCGCGTCGGACGACGCGATCGACGCCGTCGCCGAGGAGCTCGTCGACCGCTACGGCGAGTTGCCCGACGCGGTGCAGAACCTCGTCGCGATCTCGCGGCTGCGGCGCCAGGCCATCGCGGCGGGGCTGTCGGATGTCGTCGCCGTGGGCGGCAACCTCCGGATCGCCCCGGCCGAGCTGCCCGACTCGAAGCAGCTGCGACTCAAGCGCCTGTACCCGGGTGCCCGGGAGTTCGCCGCCGCGAAGGCGCTCAGCATCCCCCTGCCGCAGGGCACGGATGCCGACCTCGTCGCGTGGGTGGGCGGAGTGCTCACCGCCCTCTTCGCGAAGGACGTGCCGCCCGCGGGCTGAGTCGCGTCCTCGCGAGACCGACTACGCGCTGAGGATCGAGAGCACGTTGCCCGCGGGGTCGCGGAACCACGCGATGTCCGGCCCCTCGCCCGCGGCCTTGCCGCGCAGCACGCCCGTGTCGTCCTGCGGCATCCCGTCGTAGCGCTCGAGCTCGATGCCGGCCGCGCGCAGCTCGGCGGCGGCGACGTCGATGTCGGCGACCTCGAGGTTGAGCACCGTGAACGTCGCGGGCACGTGGTCGTGCTTCGGGTAGAGGAAGACGTGCTGACCGCCCGGCAGGACGAGGTCGAGACCCATCCCGTTGTCGTCGATCTCGAGGCCGAGCCTGTCGCGGTAGAACGCGAGGGCCGCGGCCGTGTCGTCGACGGAGTAGCCGCTGAAGGAACCGTTGACCGTGACCATGCGACGAGCGTCCCAGCGACCCCCGACGCCGCCTAGGGTCTTGACGCCGTGCCGAGCGCGAGCGGGATGAGCACCATCGAGCGCAGGTCGATGAGCGCGTGCAGCGCGATCGGCACCAGGATCGACCCCGTCACGAGGTAGAGGTAGGCGAAGGCGACGCCGAGCACCGTCGAGAGCACGATGCCCGTCGGCCCCTGGTAGACGTGCAGCAGGCCGAAGATCACGGTGGCCGCGACGAACGCGACGATCGCGTCGCCCGTCACGGCGAAGACGAGGGCCGGGAGGCCGAGGCGGAACAGCAGCTCCTCGACGACCCCCGCGTTGATCGACAGGGCGGCCCCGTAGGGCAGCTCGTCGCGCGTGCGGGGGAGGAGCGCGCGGATGTCGCCGAGCGCGGGTGCGTCGTCGATCGGGGTGCCGCGCAGCAGCACGATCGGCAGCACGAGGAAGCCGACGAGCACGACCGCGACGCCGAGGCCGACCGCGAGCCCGAACTCGCCGCCGAGCACGTCGCGCGAGGCGGCGATCGGCGCCCACTCCTGGCCGGCGGCGAGGAGCGGGGCGATCGAGTCCCACGCGCCGACGATCGTCGCGAGCGAGAGGCCGCCGAGCGCGAGGAACGCCTCGACCACCCAGCGTCGATAGACCTTCTGCCGCGCGACGGTCGAGCGCAGCCGCTTGAACCGCGCGTAGTCGCGTCGCTCGCGGGCGATCGCGCGCCACGCGAGCACCCCGCTGACGACGCCGAGAAGGGCGAGGGCGGGCAGGTCCACGCCTCCATTCTGTCGAGTCCGGAATAGTGGAGCCTCGTGACCTCTTGGACCGTGTCGTGAGCGAAGCAGTCGGATTCCGGTCGGAGCGCGGCCCGCTGCTCGTCGCGATGATGCTCGCGACGGGGCTCGTCGCGATCGATTCGACGGTGATCGCGACGGCCGTCACGACGATCGTCGACGACCTCGGCGGGTTCAGCTCGTTCCCCTGGCTGTTCTCCGGCTACCTCCTCGCGTCGGCGGTCACGGTGCCGGTCTACGCGAAGCTCGCCGACACGATCGGGCGCAAGCCGATCATGCTCTGGGGGATCGCCGTGTTCCTGCTCGGCTCGATCCTCTGCGGCGTCGCCTGGGACATGCCGAGCCTGATCGTCTTCCGCGCCGTGCAGGGCATCGGCGCGGGCGCCGTGCTGCCGATGGCGATCACGATGGTCGGCGACATCTACACGCTCGAGGAGCGGGCGAGGGTGCAGGGCTACATGGCCAGCGTCTGGGCGATCGCCGCCGTCGTCGGCCCGGTGCTCGGCGGCCTGTTCGCGCAGCTCGACCTCTGGCGCGGCATCTTCCTGATCAACATCCCCCTGTGCCTCCTCGCCGGCTGGATGATCTGGTCGCGCTTCCGGGAGCGCATCGAGCCCCGGCGGCACCGGATCGACTACGCGGGGGCCGCGCTGCTCACGGTGTCGATGACGCTGCTCATCCTCGGCGTGCTGCAGGGCGGCGCGGCGTGGGCGTGGGACTCGGCGCCGAGCCTCACGGTGTTCGGTCTCGGGGCGCTGCTGCTCGTCGCCTTCGTGCTCGTCGAGCGGCGCGCCGCCGAGCCCGTGCTGCCGTTCTGGGTGCTGCGACGCCGGCTGCTCCTCACGACCAACCTGCTCGGCTTCTGCATCGGCGTCGCGCTCATCGGCCTCACCGAGTACGTGCCCACGTTCCTCACCGTCACGACCGGCGCCGCTCCGCTCGTCGCCGGACTCGCCCTCGGCGCGCTGACGCTCGGCTGGCCCGTCGCGGCGGCCGTCGCGGGTCGGCTCTACCTGCGCTTCGGCTTCCGGCCGACGACGATCCTCGGCGCCGGGATCCTCGTGCTCGGCACGTCGTCGCTCGCGCTCTCCACCCTCGCACCGTCGATCTGGCTCGTCGCCGGGATCTGCGCGGTCATCGGCGCCGGCTTCGGCTTCTCGGCGGTAACGAGCCTCGTCGCCTCGCAGTCGAGCGTCGCCTGGCACGAGCGCGGGGTCGTGACGGGCACCCAGATGTTCTTCCGGTCGATCGGGCAGTCGATCGGGGCCGCGGCGCTCGGTGCGACCGCGAACGCCGTGCTGCTCGCCCACGTCGGCGACGAGACGGATCCGGCCGCGATGTCGGCCGCCGCGGGCGCCGTGTTCGCGGTGACGGCGGTCGTCACGGTGCTGCTGCTCGTCGCCGCGATCGCCATGCCGAACGTGCGCGCCTCCGATGTCGCGCCCGACGCGGGCTCCACCGCGTAAGGCTCCTCCGCGTAAAGAGGGGAGGATGTGCGTATGCCCCCCGCCGACGCCCCGCATCCCCGTCTCGAGGAGCTGATCGCGATGCTCGAGCGCCTGCGCGCGCCCGGGGGCTGCGCGTGGGATCGCGATCAGACGCACGCCTCCCTCGTGCAGTACCTCGTCGAGGAGAGCGCCGAGCTCGTCGAGGCGATCGAGTCGGGCGACGACGAGGAGCTCGTCGAGGAGCTCGGCGACGTGCTCTACCAGGTGCTCTTCCACGCCGACATCGCGACGGAGGCCGGGCGCTTCACGCTCGAGGACGTCGCCGCGCACATGACGCGCAAGATGGTGGGGCGGCATCCGCACGTCTTCGGCGATGCGGTCGCCGAGACGCCGGAGGCCGTGGTCGCGACGTGGGAGTCGGTCAAGGCCGTCGAGAAGGCGCACCGCACGAGTGTGCTCGACGGCATCCCGGGGGGGAGGCCGGGCCTCGCGCTCGCCGACAAGAGCCTCGGCCGCGCCGCGAAGGTCGGCGTCGTCGTCGCCCCCGCCGCCGTGCCGGCGACGGAGGACGAGCTCGGCTCCGTGCTGCTGGCGCTCGTCGCGGGCGCGCGGGAGCAGGGGCTGGATGCCGAGCGCGCCCTCCGCGGAGCGCTGCGCGGCCTGCGCGACGACGTCGTCGCCGCGGAGACCGCCGATACTGGGAGTGCCCATGACTGACATCCCCGCCCCGCTCGCGAGCCGGCACACCGCGTCCGCCGTCGTCGCGCTGTGCCTGCTCGGTGCCGCCGCGGCCGTCGCCACGATGCTCGTGCCCGACGGCACCCTCGTCGCGTGGCTGCTCGTCGTGCGGCAGGCGGTGTTCGCGCTGCAGGCCGTCGTGCTCGCGGTGGCCGCGTTCCTCGTCGCCCGCACCCTCGTGCGTCGCTCGCTCGGCACGCTGCTGGCGGGTCTGCTGACCGCGGGCGGGCTGCTGCTGCTCGCCGTCACGCAGCTCGGCTCGATCCTGTTCGTCACGCCGTGGACGTTCGACGCCCTGCGCTCGGTCGTGCTCGTGCTGCTCGGAGCCGGCTCGGCCGCGACCGCGCTCGGATTCCTGCTCCTCGGGCTCGCCGTCGTGCGGCGCGACCTGTGGCGCGGGCCGACGCGGCTCACGCTGCTCGTCGCGGCGCTGCTGACCGTCGGCGGAGCCCTGCTGCTGCCGCTCGTCTACGCGCTGTGGTCGCTCGTGCTCCTCGGGCTGGCCTCCGGTCTCACCTCCCGTCGCCGGGTCGCGAACGCGGGCGTTCCGCAGGGGGCGGCACCGGCGTAGCGTGTCGGGATGCTCGTCGAACATCTCGGACACGCACCCCGCATCCATCCCGACGCCGTGGTCGCGCCGGGTGCCGTCGTGAGCGGCGACGTCACGATCGGCGCCGACTGCCAGGTGCTGCACGGCGCCGTCATCAGCGCCGAGGGTGGGCCGATCGTGCTCGGCGAGCACGTCATCGTCATGGAGAACGCCGTGCTGCGGGCGAGCTCCTCCGACCCGCTGCGGATCGGCGATCACTGCCTGGTCGGCCCGCTCGCGTCGATCTCGGGCGCCCGTCTGGGCGACGAGGTCTTCGTCGCGACCGGCGCGCGGATCTTCAACGGCGCGGTTCTCGGCGACGGCAGCGAGGTGCGCATCAACGCGGTCGTGCACCTGCGCACCGTGCTGCCCCCGCAGACGACGGTGCCGATCGGCTGGGTCGCGGTCGGTGACCCCGCCGAGCTCTTCCCACCCGACCGGCACGACGAGATCTGGGCCCGGCAGTCGCAGCTCGACTTCCCGGGCTACGTGTTCGGTCTCGACCGGGCGACGCCGGACCTCATGGTGCAGCTCACGGAGCGCTACGCGCGTCACCTCTCGCGGCACGCGGACGACCGACCGGTGGGCTGAGCGGGCGGAGGTTCTCCCGCGGAGTAGTGCCATCGTTATACTCCTAGCGTGACGCACCCCCGCCGCCCGCGCCTCCGTGTCCTCGCGGCGTCCGCCGCGGCCCTCGTCCTCGTGCTGGCGCCGGCCCTCCCGGCCGCGGCCGCGCCGGTCGTCGAGGAGGTCCCCGGCGGGTTGCTCGCCTCGTCGATCGTCGAGTACGAGGGACTGCTCTATCTCGGCTCCGACTCCGGGCTGCGGAGCTTCGACGGCACGACGTTCACGCCGGTCCCCGGCTCGCCCGACCACGCGCGCGACTTCGTCGAGTACCTCGGCGACCTGTGGATGATCGGCGGCGACCCGACCGCGGGGCAGGCGTCGCTCTGGCGCTTCGACGGCGCGGCGATCACACAGGTCGAGCCGTTCGCCCTGAACCCCGTCGTCATCGGCGGTCTGCTCTACCTGGAGCTCGGCGACGCCCTCGGCGACTGGGTGGTGGCGTCGCACGACGGCGTGACGACGACCCCCGCGCCCGGCTCGCCGACCGACGTGAGCTCGCTCGTGGCGGGCCCGAACGGCGAGATCGTGTACACCTCGGGATCGCCCCGGAAGCTCTGGACCTTCGACGGCGTCGCAACCCATGCCGAGGTGCCGCACGCGGGCGCTCCCGTGGACGTGCGCGATCCCGTGAACCTCCCCGGCGCGCTCGCTTTCTCCGCGGAGGAGAATCCGGGCGACGACCTCGCCGCCTACACGTGGGACGGCTCCGCCTTCACCAAGCTCGGGGTCTCCGGCGGCGGCGCGATCGAGCCGGGCTGCTTCGTCGAGGAGGCCGGCACGCTGTACTACGCGGCCGACGACGGCACCGCGCGGATGTTCTCGGCGACCCCCGGGCTCGCGGGCAGCGAGACCGCCGTCACCCCGACGATCCCGAGCGGATGCCCGCGCTACGTCGCGACCGACGGCACCTTCTACCTGCAGGCGCTGGGCGCGGCGGGCGCTGACCCCACGCTGCACACCTGGGACGGGGCGACCCTGGTTCAGCTCGACGCGGTCGGCGCGTTCCCGAAGGACTTCGTCGAGTACGGCGGGAAGCTCTACTTCATCGCCCAGCCGGTCTCGGAGACCCCGGCCCTGTTCGTGCTCGAGGACGTCGCGACGACGCCCACCGCTCCGGTCGCGCCGACGCCGCCCACGCTCCCGCCGACCGGGGACGAGGTGTCGCCGCTCGCGATCGGCCTCGGCGCGCTGCTCGTGGTCGGCGGCGCCGGCATCCTCCTGGTGGTCGCGCGCCGCCGCCGCGCCTGACGACCGGCCCCTCGCGCGACCGGCCCCTCCCGCGACCGGCCCCTAGCGCGACCGGCCCCTCGCGGCCGACCCGTCAGAATAGGGACGTGGCACAGCAGGTGAATCCGCCGCGCGGGATGCGCGACTTCCTCCCCGCCGAGAAGGCGCGACGGGAGGCGATCCTCGCGATCATCCGCGACGTGTACCGCCGCCACGGGTTCGACGAGATCGAGACACCGGTCGCCGAGGACTCCGACCGTCTCCACGCGGGGCTCGGCGGCGACAACGAGAAGCTCGCCTTCGGCATCCTGAAGCGCGGCCTCACGACCGACGACTTCCAGGCGGCGCGGACGGCGCTCGACCTCGCCGACCTCGGGCTGCGCTTCGACCTCACCGTGCCGCTCGCCCGGTTCTACGCGAGCCACCGCGCCGAGCTGCCCGCCGTGTTCCGCGCGATCCAGATCGCGCCGGTGTGGCGGGCGGAGCGTCCGCAGAAGGGCCGCTACCGCCAGTTCGTGCAGTGCGACATCGACATCCTCGGCGAGCCGTCGGTGCGCGCCGAGGCGGAGCTGCTGACGGCATCCCTCGACGCCCTCGACGCGCTCGGCCTGCGCGACGGCTTCCTGCGCGTGAACGACCGCCGGCTGCTGATCGGGATGCTGCGCTCCCTCGGGTTCGCCGAGGCGGAGTTCGACGACGCGCTCATCACGATCGACAAGCTCGACAAGATCGGGCCCGACGGCGTCGCCGCGGAGCTGCGGGCGCGCACGATGAACGCGACCGCGGTGCAGGCCCTCACGTCGTTCTTCGCGCGCCCGACCACGGGGGAGCTGCTGCCGTTCGGCGAGACCGCCATCCGCGCGGCGCTGCCGGACGGCGCCGACGAGGAGGCGATCGCCGACCTCGTCGCCCTCGGCGAGGCGGTGTCGGCCGCGCGCCGCCTCGATCCCGCGGCCGTCGTGCTGAGATTCGACCCGTTCCTCGTGCGCGGGATGGGCTACTACACCGGTCCGATCTTCGAGCTCGCGCACCCGAGCGTCGACTACTCGCTCGGCGGCGGCGGCCGCTACGACGGGATGATCGGCCGCTTCCTCGGACAGGACGTG
Source organism: Actinomycetes bacterium (assembly GCA_023457615.1). GTDB lineage: Bacteria > Actinomycetota > Actinomycetes > Actinomycetales > Microbacteriaceae > Pseudolysinimonas_A. The sequence goes on from JAEWKY010000088.1 coordinate 15,922, forward strand.
CCCGCGACGGGCTTCTCGCTCGGCTTCGAGCGGCTCGTCGAGCTCGTCGATCTCCCGGCGGACCAGAGCGCCGAGTCGATCGCGCTGCTGCACGACGCGGAGATCGGGCTCGCGCAGCTGCTCACCCTCAAGACGGAGCTCCTCGCGACGGGCGCCCGCGTGCGACTGCAGGTCAAGCCGAAGAACACCAGGGCGGCGCTCGACGCTCTCGCGGCCGAGGGGTTCACGAGCTTCGCCTTCGTCGACGGCGCGACGACCCTCGCCTCCCTCTCGCGGCGTTCTCTCGGCGACACCGCGCAGTCCTAAGCTCGACCCGGGTTCCCGCCACCGGACCCGTCCAGCCAACAGGAAGAGACAGCACGCACATGTCTGCCATCGAAGCCGTCGTCGCCCGCGAGATCCTCGACTCGCGCGGCAACCCCACCGTCGAGGTCGAGGTGCTCCTCGAGGACGGCTCCGCCGCGCGCGCCGCCGTGCCGTCGGGGGCGTCCACCGGGGCGTTCGAGGCCTACGAGCTGCGCGACGGCGACGCCGACCGCTACGGCGGAAAGGGCGTGCTCAAGGCCGTCGAGGGCATCTTCGACGTGCTCGGCCCGGCGATCGAGGGCTTCGACGCGACCGACCAGCGGGTCGTCGACGCCGAGCTCATCGCCGCCGACGGCACCGACAACAAGTCGAAGATCGGCGCCAACGCCATCCTCGGCGTCTCGCTCGCGGTCGCGAAGGCCGCCGCCGACTCCGCCGACCTGCCGCTCTACCGGTACGTGGGCGGCGCGAACGCGCACACGCTGCCCGTGCCGCTCATGAACATCATCAACGGCGGCGCGCACGCCGACACCGCGCTCGACATCCAGGAGTTCATGGTGCTGCCGGTCGGCGCCGACTCGTTCGCCGACGCGCTCCGCTGGGGAGCCGAGGTCTACCACGCGCTCAAGGCGGGGCTCAAGAAGAAGGGCCAGTCGACCGGTCTCGGCGACGAGGGCGGCTTCGCCCCCGACCTGCCCGGCGCCCGGGCCGCGCTCGACTTCATCGTCGAGGCGATCGGTTCGGCCGGCTTCGTCGCGGGCAAGGACTTCCTGCTCGGCCTCGACGTCGCCGCGACCGAGTTCTTCCACGACGGCGTCTACGAGTTCGAGAAGCAGCAGCTCACGGGGGAGCAGCTCACCGAGTTCTGGGCCGGTCTCGTGAACGACTACCCGCTCGCGACGATCGAGGACCCGCTCGCCGAGGACGACTGGGACGGCTACGTGCACCTCACCGAGGCGATCGGCGGCCGGGTGCAGATCGTCGGCGACGACCTCTTCGTCACGAATCCCGCGCGTCTGCAGAAGGGCCTCGACCTCGGCGTCGCCAACTCGATCCTCGTGAAGGTCAACCAGATCGGCACGCTCACCGAGACCCTGGATGCCGTGAGCCTCGCCCAGCGCAGCGGCTACACCGCCATCCTGTCCCACCGCTCGGGCGAGACCGAGGACACGACGATCGCCGACCTCGCGGTGGCGACGAACGCGGGTCAGATCAAGACCGGTGCCCCGGCGCGCTCGGACCGCGTCGCGAAGTACAACCAGCTGCTGCGCATCGAGGAGGAGCTCGGCGACGCCGCGGTCTACGCCGGGCGCTCCGCGTTCCCGCGCGCCTGACGCCACGGGCGCCCTGCTCCGCGCTCGGAGTGGGGCGCCCCGCGTTCGCGCCGCGCCCGCCTACCCTGGAACCATGGCCCGACCGCAGCGACCGACCCGAGGGATGCCCGAGCGGCCGACCCCGGCG
>JAEWKY010000089.1 GCA_023457615.1 Actinomycetes bacterium
GTGTAGGGCCCGACCCCGGGCAGCGCGAGGAGCGCGTCGACGTCGGCGGGCACCTCGTCGCCGTGCAGCTCGGCGATCGCGGTCGCCGCGCCGTGCAGTCGCAGCGCGCGCCGGGGGTAGCCGAGCCGCTCCCACGCCCTCACGGCCTCGCCGGGTGGCACGGACGCCAGCGCGGAGGGGGTGGGCCAGCGGGAGAGCCAGCGCTCGAGCGCCGGGATGACGCGGGCCACCGGGGTCTGCTGCAGCATGAACTCCGAGACGAGGGTGCCCCACGGGGAGAATCCCGGGCGGCGCCACGGGAGGTCGCGGTGGCCGGCCGCATACCAGTCCGCGATCCGCTCAGCCCAGGGCACGATCGAGCCTAACCAGCGAGGGCGTCCAGCCTGACCATCGGCTGCCACGAGCCGGACCAGCGGCGGTGGCGTCTAGGCTGACCCCCGTGAGCACGCCCTGGACCCGGATCGCCCCGGCCCGCCGCGAGCTGCTCGAGGCCCTCGTCGCCGAGTACGCGCAGCACTACGCCCGCGGTCGCACGGCGATCGCGATCGACGGCCCCGACGGCGCGGGCAAGACGACCTTCGCCGACGACCTCGCGACCGCGTTCGCACGCGCGGGCCACACGGTGTTCCGGGCCTCGATCGACGACTTCCACCGGCCGCGCGAACTGCGCTACCGCGCGGGTCGGCACTCCGCCGAGGGCTACTACCGCGACGCCTTCGACTACTCGCTGTTCCGCCGCGTGCTGCTCGAGCCGTTCCGGATGGGCGGCTCCACGGGTTTCCAGCTGCGGGGCTTCGACCTCCGACGCGACGTCCCGGTCGAGTCGGCGTGGGTGACCGGGCCGGCCGACGCCATCCTGCTCGTCGACGGCGTCTTCCTGAACCGCGCGGAGCTGCGCGGGGTCTGGAACTGGTCGCTCTGGCTCGACGCGTCCGCGAAGGTGCGGCTCGCCCGCATGGTCGAGCGCGACGGCGTCGACCCGTCGCCGAAGGCGGAGTCGAATCTGCGCTACGCGGGCGCGCAGGCGCTCTACGTGCGCGACGCGCATCCGAACACGGCGGCGGATGCGATCGTCGACAACACCGACCCCGAGGCCCCGAAGCGCCGGTTCGCCGACTTCTGCTCCGTCGCTCCCGCCCCGCTCTAGGACGCCGCGTCGGGGAGTCTGCGCATCCCGAGCAGCGGCGAGAAGACGACGAACCCGGCCGACAGCAGGGTGCCGATCGCGCCGATCCACATCGTCGGCACGACGCCGAGCGTCGTGGCCAGCACGCCCGAGAGCAGGGCGCCGATCGGCATGACGCCCCAGACGAAGAAGCGGATCGAGGCGTTCATGCGTCCGAGGAGCGCGGGCGGGCAGATGCGCTGCCGGAAGCTCACCTGCGTCACGTTGTAGACGAGCACCCCGACGCTGAGCAGCAGCTCGACGGCGATGAGCAGCGGGATCGCGGCGTCGGGGACGACGGCCGCGAGCGGCGCGAGCAGCAGGGCGACGCCGAGGACGATCGCCGACACCGGGATGACGGTGCCCTCGCCGAGGGCCTGCGCGAGGCGGGCCGACGCGAGCGCCCCGAGGATGCCGCCCACGGCGCCGATCGACGTCGCGATCCCGAGCACGGCCGGGCTGAGCCCGAGCTCGCGCAGCACGAGCACGGGCAGCATCGTGAGGGCGATCGTCGTGAAGAGGTTGCCGACGCCCGTGCACAGCACGATGCGCCGCAGGAGCGGCTCCCGCACGACGAACGCGACGCCCTCGCGGATCTCGACGACGAGCGGTCGCCGGTCGGCACGCGGCTTCGGCACCTCGGTGTCGCGGATCGTCAGGAGCGCGAGGAAGGAGACGACGTAGGTGGCGGCCGTGCCGAGCAGCAGGAGCGGGGCCTGGAGCACCGCGAGCAGTCCGCCCGCGACCGCGGGGCCGCCGACCCGGGCGATCTGGGCGGTGCCCTCGAGCTTGGCGTTCGCGTCGGCGATCGCGTCGCGCGGCACGAGCACCGGGATGTAGCTCTGGTAGGACACGTCGAAGAAGACCGTGGCGACGCCGACGACCGTGGCGACGACGAGCAGGTGCGCGAAGTCGAGCACGCCGGCGAACCAGAAGACGGGGAGCAGGGCGAGCGCGGCCGCGCGCACGACGTCGCCGAGGATCATGACGCGGCGCTTGAGCCAGCGGTCGATCCAGGCTCCGGCGGGCAGGCCGATCACGAGGAACGCGGCGGTCTGCAGGGCGTTCAGCAGGCCGATCTCGAACTCGCTCGCGGCGAGCAGCTGGATCGCGAGCACCGGGATCGCGAGGGAGCCGATCTGCGCCCCGAACTGGCTCGTCGTCTCGCCCGCCCAGAGGCTCAGGAACCCCCGATGCCGCCAGAGCGAGGTGCGCGGGGCGGGCGGCTCGGCGGCGAGGGCGCCGGGATCGTCGCCGGGGGCCGGCTCGACGGTGGGATCGGACATGCGGTCAGTCTGCCGCAGTCATTGGGAAATGCCAATCGGTCGTCACTACGCTAAGGGGAATGGACGACGACGCGGGACGGGACGACGCGGAGCTCGCCGACCGCCGCGCGCGAGCGCTCAGCTCGGCGCTGCGGATGCGCATCCTGCGGTTCTGCCTGCACGAGTCCCGCACGAACCGGGAGATCGCCGTCGAGTTCGGCCTCAACCCCGGCTCGGCGCTCCACCACGTGCGCACGCTCGTCGAGGTCGGCCTGCTCGCCGCCGAGGAGCCGCGGCGCGGCACCCGCGGGGCCCGGGAGGTGCCGTATCGGGCGACGGGGCTCTCCTGGCGCGCCCCCGTGCCGGGTATCTCGGCCGTGCTCGTGCGGGCCTTCCTCGACGACATCGACGGGCTCCCGGCCGACGACGTGGACACCTGGCGGATGGGCTTCCTGCTCGACGCGGAGGGCGAGCGCGAGCTCGGGGACGAGCTCACCCGCCTCATCGAGCGCTTCCGAGCGCGCCCCGTCGCCGAGGGCGCGCGCCCCGTCTCGCTCTTCGTGGGACTGCACCCGGAGAGGCGGCGCGGAGGCGACCCGGCGGGTTAGCCGGCGACCCGCGCGACGACCTGCGCCGGCGGGAGGAACACGCCCGTCCGCTCGACCTCGTGCACGAGCGCGACGAGCGCGGCGTTGATCGGCGCCCCGAGGCCGTGCTCCGCGGCGACGCGCACCACGGCGCCGTTGAGGAAGTCGATCTCGGTGAGCTGCCCGCGGCGCAGGCTCTGCAGCGTCGAGCCGGGGTTCGGCACGTCGCCCATGCGCTCCGCGAGCAGCAGCGGCAGGCGCTCGGTGAGCGCGAGCGGCCCGCGTCCGAGCCACGGGAGGATCCAGCCCGGGATGCCCTGCAGCCCGGTGAACCGGATGCCGATCCGATTGGCGATCCGCACGGTCTCACGCAGCGACGACGCGAGCACGCGCCGCAGTCCGGCGTGCGCGACCGTCTCCTGCACGCTCAGCCCGGTGATGGCGGGGAGCGCGTTGACGTGGTTGACGAGGAGCTTCGTCCACTGCGCTCCCTCGAGGCTGTCGACGACCTCGATCGGCAGCGCCGGGCGCAGGATGCCGACGACGCGGTCGAGCACCTCGCGCGGCGTGCCCTCCGCGGCGCCCACCACGAGCGGGAGCGCGGCCGTCACGGTGATCCGGCCGGGGGAGAGGTACGAGCTCGCGAACAGGGCGAGCCCGCCGAGCAGCGGGGCCTTCGGGAGCACGGAGCGCGCGACCCGGATGCCGCCGAGCCCGTTCTGCACGACGAGCAGCGCAACCCCCTCGAGGTGCCGCGCGTTCGCCCGGAGCGCCGCCTCGGCATCCTGGGCCTTCGTCGCGAGGAGTGCGAGCTCGGGGGCCACGGTGAGCGTCTCGCCCGCGGAGACCCGCGCGACGTGCGACCCGTAGCCGCCGTCGAGCACGATCCCGTCGCGGCGGATCGCGGCGAGGTGCTCGCCGCGCGCGGTCACCGTCACGTCGTGGCCCGCGCGATCGAGGAGGGCGGCGAGAAGACCTCCCACCGCCCCCGCTCCGATCACGGCGACGCGCATGCTGCGAGCCTAGGCGTCGACGAGCTCCCGTTCCGGCGCCGTCGGGAACGCGGCCCGCGCCGCGCGGCCGGCCGGGAGTCGCAGCGCGACGAGCGCGGTCGCGAGCAGCACCGCCGCGCCGACGGCGACGGCCGGGATGGCGGCGTCCACGTAGCCCGTCGGCGTGAGCTCGCCGCCGGCCCCCGTGAACACCGCGGTCATGACCGCGATGCCCAGCGCGACGCCGATCTCGCGCAGCGTGGAGTTCGTCCCGCTCGCCTTCGCGGTGTCCGCCTCCTCGATGTTCGCGAGCACGGCCGTCGACGACGGGGCGAAGACGAGACCCATGCCGATGCCCGCCGCGATGAAGGCGGGCAGCATCGTGAGGTACGGGACGTCCGCCGACATCGTGAGGGCGAGCCAGCTGAGTCCCGCGCCCTGCAGCGCGAGGCCGGCGACGATGAGGGTGCGCGTGCCGACGCGCGGTGCCACGAGGCCGGCGAGCGGCGCGACGACCATCGGCGCCATCGTCCACGGGGTGGTCTGCACGGCCGCCTCGAGCGGCGACGCGCCCTGCACGACCTGGAGGAACTGGATGAGGATGAAGACCGCGCCGAACATCCCGAACGAGAACCCGAACCCGACGACGTTGGCGACGCTGAAGCTGCGGTCGCGGAACAGCCGCAGCGGCAGCAGGGGCGCCGCCGTGCGAGCCTCGCGTCCCACGAACGCCGCGAGCAGCGCGGCACCCGCGACGAGAGCTCCGAGGACCTCGAGCGAGTCCCAGCCCGCGTCGTTGCCGCGCACGATGCCGTAGACGAGGCCGAGCACGCCCGAGCCGACGAGCAGCACGCCGGGCACGTCGAGACGCAGGCGCGCGCCGCGGGTGTTCGGCAGCACGAGCAGCGCGAGGGGGAGGGCGAGGATGCCGACGGGCACGTTGATCCAGAAGATCGCCTGCCAGCTCCAGCCCTCGACGACGGCGCCGCCGATCAGCGGACCCGCCGCGACACCGAGGCCGGCGATGCCGCCCCAGATGCCGATCGCGAGCGGACGGCGGCGCGGCTCGACGGCCCCCGCGAGCAGCGAGAGGGAGAGGGGCATGATCGCGGCACCGCCGAGTCCCTGCACGGCGCGGGCGACGATGAGCTGGGTCGGGTCGGTGCTGAGCGCGGCGAGCCCCGCCGCGCCCGTGAAGACGACGATGCCGGCGAGGAACATCGTGCGGCGGCCGAGCCGGTCGCCGAGCGCGACGGCGAACAGGATGAGGCTCGCGAAGGCGAGCGTGTAGGCGTTGACGAACCACTGCAGCTCCTCGACCGTCGCGCCGAGCTCGGCGTGGATGACGGGGAGGGCGTTCGTCATGACGAGGTTGTCGAGCGTCGCCATGAACATCGGGATGCCGGTCGCGGCGAGGGCGAGGGCGAAGGGCACCCGGCGGGCGGGGGTGGAGGACATCGCATTCCTAACAAGTAATCGAATGATTACCTGGACATTAGGTAATCATCCGATACCCTGTCAAGCGTGACCTTCCCCAAGCCGGACCCCGTGCCCCGGATGCGCGCCGAGGACCGGCGCGAGCTCGTGCTCGAGGCCGCGACGGCGGTGTTCGGGGAGCGCGGCTACTTCGGCGCGACGACCGACGGGGTCGCGAAGGCCGCGGGCGTCAGCCAGCCCTACGTCGTGCGGATGTTCGGCACCAAGGAGGCCCTGTTCCTCGCGGTGCTCGAGCGCGCCCTCGATCGCCTCATGACGACGTTCCGCGGCGTGCTCGCCGACCACCCCGACGCCGGGCCGGAGACGCTGCCGCGCCTGATCGGGCAGGCGTACGGCGAGCTGCTCGCCGACCGCGGCCTCCTCCTGAGCCTCATGCACGCGTTCGTGCTCGGCACCGACCCCGTCGTCGGCGCGGCAGCCCGGGCGGGGTTCCGGGAGGTCTACGAGTTCCTGCGCGGGGAGGCCCGCTTCACCGCCGACGAGGCGAACGACTTCCTCGCCTCGGGGATGCTCATCAACACGCTCATCGGTCTGCGCATGGCCGACGAGATCGACGATCCGCACGTGCGCGACCTCATCCTGTGCGCCGCCCCGACGAAGTCCGACGTGCTCGTGAGCCTGTCGCGCGCGACGCCGGTCTGATGGCGGCGCCCTCCCCGCCCGGCCGCAGCGGCATCCTGCTGCTCGACAAGCCGCAGGGCCCCACGAGCCACGACCTCGTCGGCCGCACCCGCCGCGCGCTCGGGACCCGCAAGGTCGGTCACGCGGGCACGCTCGACCCGATGGCGACGGGTCTCATGATCCTCGGCGTCGAGAGCTCCACGCGTCTGCTCACCTACCTCGTGGGACTCGGCAAGGAGTACACCGCGACGATCCGGCTCGGCGAGGCGACGACGACCGACGACGCCGAGGGCGAGGTCACGTCGTCGACCGACGCCTCCGCGGTGGGCGACGCGGCGATCCGGGATGCCGTCGCCGCGCTCACGGGCGAGCTCGCCCAGGTGCCGAGCACCTTCAGCGCGATCAAGGTCGACGGCCGCCGCTCGTACGACCGCGCGCGGGCCGGGGAGGAGGTCGAGCTCGCGCCCCGCACCGTGACGGTCGCCGCCTTCGACGTGCTCGCGACGCGACGGGAGGGCGCGCTCGTCGACCTCGACGTGCACGTGAGCGTCTCCTCGGGCACCTACGTGCGCGCGCTCGCCCGCGACCTCGGTGCCGCCCTCGGCGTCGGCGGTCACCTCACGGCCCTGCGGCGCACGAGCATCGGCCCGTTCCCGGTCGAGCGCGCGACCGCCGTCGACGTCGACGACCTCGCGGAGCGGATGCTCGAGCCGGCCGCGGTCGCGCGCGCGCTCTTCCCGGTGGCCGAGCTCACTCCCGACCAGTCGACGGCGCTCGCGCACGGCAAGCGCGTGCGTCCCGACGTCGCCGACGCGCCCGTCGTCGCGGCGCTCGCGCCCGACGGGCGCCTCGCGGGGCTCGTCGCGGTGCAGGATGGGAACGCCCGCGTGCTCGTCAACTTCCCCACCTCGGAGGTGCTGTCGTGATCGACGTCTTCACGATCGTGCTCGTCGCCGTCGCCACCCTCGTCGGCGTCCTCGCCGTCGTGCTCGGCATGGTCGGCCGGAAGCCGTCGGACGTCACCATCCTCGGCGTCGTGCTCGTCGAGCTGCTGCTCCTCGCGCAGGTCGTGATCGCGATCGTCGCGCCGTTCGCCGGCAACCACCCGACGGGCAGCCTCGGCGAGTTCTGGGTCTACCTCGCGACGGCGTGCCTCATGCCGCCCGCCGCGATCGCCTGGGCGCTCACCGACCGCAGCCGCTGGAGCACCGTCGTGCTGGGCGTCGGAGCCCTCGCGATCGCCGTCATGGCGTATCGCATGAACCAGATCTGGAACGTCCAGCTCGCCTGAGCGCCTGCCCCTAGTCTGGGAGTCGATGTCCACGCCGCCCCTCGCTCGGCGCCGCCTGCGCGGCCCCGGCCGCATCCTCGTCGCCGTCTACGCCGTGCTCGCGATCGCCGCGACGGGCCGCAGCGCGTTCCAGATCGTCGACCGCTTCGAGGAGGCGCCCGTCGCGTTCTCGCTCTCCGCGGTCGCCGCCGTCGTCTACGTCGTCGCGACGCTCGCGCTCGCGTTCGGCTGGGACCGGCTGGCCTGGATCACGATCGGCTTCGAGCTGCTCGGCGTGCTCGTGATCGGGGCCGTGACGATCGTCGCGCCCGCGATCGTCGGTCTCGGCGACGTCGAGCTGCTCGACCGCGCCTTCGGGCGCGAGGGCACCGTGTGGGCGCTGTTCGGCCTCGGCTACCTCTGCGTGCCGCTCGCGCTGCCGGTCGTCGGCATGCTCTACCTCGCGCGCGGCCGCCGGAGCGCGGCGGCCGCCTGATGGAGCTGTTCGAGGGGATCGGCGCCGTGCCCGCGGGGTTCGGCCCGAGCGCCGTGACGATCGGCAAGTTCGACGGCGTGCACCGGGGCCACCGCGGGGTACTCGCCCAGCTCTCCTCGCTCGCCGCGGCCCGCGGGCTCGCGCCGGTCGTCGTCACCTTCGACCGGCATCCGATGGCGCTCTTCCGGCCCGAGGCCTGCCCCGTCGCGCTCGTCTCGAACGCCGAGCGTGCGGCGCTGCTCGCCGGGGCCGGCGTCGCCGCGACCCTCGAGCTCGAGTTCACGCGCGAGCTGAGCGAGCTGACGCCCGAGCAGTTCGTCGACCGGGTGCTCGTCGAAGCCCTCGACGCGAAGCTCGTGCTCGCCGGCCGCGACTTCCGCTTCGGCTTCAAGGGCGCAGGCACGATCGAGACCCTGCGCGAGCTCGGCGCGTCGCGGGGCTTCGAGGTCGCCCTCCTCGACGACGTCGCGGTCGACGGGGAGCGCGTCTCGTCGACGCGCATCCGCGAGCACCTCGCGGCGGGACGCGTGCGCGAGGCGGCGGCGCTGCTCGGGCGGCTGCCCGCCGTGCGCTCGACGGTCGTGCACGGCGACGCGATCGGGCGCGAGCTCGGCTTCCCGACCGCCAACCTCGACCCGGCGATCGAGGGGTTCCTCCCCGCCGACGGCGTCTACGCGGCGTGGGCGCACCTCGACGGACGGCGCTACGGCGCCGCGGTGTCGATCGGCAACAACCCGACGTTCGAGGGCATCCCGGCGCGCCGCACGGAGGCGCACCTCCTCGACGCGAGCGTCGACGCCTACGACAAGCCCATCGTGCTCGAGTTCGTCGACCACCTGCGCGGCATGATCGCCTTCGACGGGCTCGAGTCGCTCGCGGCGGCCCTCGCCGACGACGTCGTGCGCATCCGCGCCCTCCTCGCCGCCGAGCCCCCGGGGAGCGCACCGGCGGGCGACCGCGCCGAAAACTAGACTCAGCGCCATGCCCGGTCTGATTCGTCGCAGCGACATCGACGAGGTCCGGGCTCGCACGAACATCGCGGACGTCGTCGGCGACTTCGTGACGCTCAAGTCGGCCGGCGTCGGCTCGATGAAGGGCCTCTGCCCGTTCCACGAGGAGCGCAGCCCGAGCTTCCACGTGCGCCCGCAGGTGGGGCTCTACCACTGCTTCGGCTGCAACGAGGGCGGCGACGTCTTCTCCTTCCTGCAGAAGATGGACCACGTCACGTTCGCCGAGGCCGTCGAGCGGCTCGCCGGGCGCCTCGGCTACGAGCTGCACTACGAGGACGGCGGGCAGGCGAGCGACCACGGGAACCGCGCGCGGCTCCTCGCGGCGAACGCGGCGGCCGAGAAGTGGTTCCAGTCCCAGCTCGCGACCCCGGCCGCGCAGATCGGGCGCGACTTCCTCGGCGGACGCGGATTCAGCGCCGCCGACGCCGCGCATTTCGGGATCGGCTTCGCGCCCAAGTCGTTCAGCGCGCTCGGCGACGCCCTCAAGGCGCAGGGCTTCCGGGAGGAGGAGCTCACGGCCTCGGGCCTCCTCAGCGCGGGAGACCGCGGCCGGCCCTACGACAGGTTCCGCGGCCGTCTGATCTGGCCCATCCGCGACGTCACCGGGCAGACCGTCGGCTTCGGGGCGCGCAAGCTCCTCGGCGACGACGAGGACAAGGGCCCCAAGTACCTCAACACCCCCGAGACGGCGGTCTACCACAAGAGCCAGGTGCTCTACGGGCTCGACCTCGCCCGGCGCGACATCGCCAAGGGCAAGCAGGTCGTCGTCGTCGAGGGCTACACCGACGTCATGGCCTGCCACCTCTCCGGTGTCACGACGGCGGTCGCGACGTGCGGCACGAGCTTCGGCGTCGACCACATCAAGGTCATCCGGCGCGTGCTGGGGGATGTCGACAACGCCGACACGGGACGCACGGGCGAGGTCGTGTTCACCTTCGATCCCGACGAGGCCGGGCAGAAGGCGGCGAGCCGGGCGTTCCAGGAGGAGCAGCGCTTCGCCGCGCAGACCTTCGTCGCGGTCGCGCCCGACGGGCTCGACCCGAGCGACCTGCGCACGCAGCGCGGCGACGAGGCCGTGCGCACGCTCATCGCCGGGCGTCAGCCGATGTTCGAGTTCATGATCAAGCGCGTGCTCGCCCGGTTCGATCTCGAGACGGTCGAGGGGCGCGTCGCCGCGCTCCGCGCCGCCGCGCCCGTCGTCGCCGGCATCCGCGACCGGGCGCTCGGCGTCGGCTACGCCCGCAATCTCGCCGGGTGGCTCGGGATGGACCCCGAGGAGGTCGGTCGCGCCGTGCGCTCGTCGGGCGGGAAGCCCGCGACCGGGGGCTCCGCACCCGCGCCCGAGACGCCGACCGAGCAGCCGGACGTCCGCCTCCTCGACCTCCCGACCGACCCCGAGACGCGGATGGAGCGCGACGCCCTCATGGTGATGCTGCAGCGACCGGCGGCGGTCGGCGCCGAGCTGCTCGAACGGGCGAGCCGCGTGCGGCTCCGCAGCACGATCCTCGACGTCGTGCGCGACGGCATCGCCTCGACGCTCGACGCGTGGCAGAGCCCCGACTGGGTCACCCGGGTCGGCGAGGCCGTGCCCTCGCGCTACGCGGCACTCGTCGCGCAACTGGGCGTCGCGCCGCTGCCGGAGACGCGGGAGTCGAACCTCGACCGGTACTGCCGCGCCCAGGTCGCCGACCTCGTCGCGGTCGACCTCGTGCGGCTCAAGGCCGACCTGACGGGTGCGTCGCAGCGCGCGGCGGCGGAGGGCGACGAGGCGCGGGCCCGCTCGATCCGCGAGCAGCTCGTCGCGCTCGAGATCGAGCGGCGCAAGCTCCGCGAGGCCTGAGCGGGCGGCCTCCGGGGCGATCCGGAGGACGTCTGTGTTATGACTGAGTGGCCCCTGACCGCCACGCCCGGGGCAGACCCGAGGAGCCTCCGATGAGTCCGAGCACGCCGCGGCGCATCGTCGCCGCTGTCGTCGCCGCCGCGACGGCGGCCGTCCTCGCGGCCTGCGCGGGGGGATCCGGCGCGTCGAACCCCATCCGTCTCGGCTGGTCGGGCGAGATCCCGCCGCTCGACCCGGCGGCGAGCGCGACCGTCGGCTCGTACGCCTTCCTCTCGCAGATCTACCCGTCGCTGCTCACGATCGAGCCCGACGAGGACGAGCCCGTGCTCGCGATCGCCGAGTCGGCCGCGTGGACCGCCGACGGCGTCTACACCGTCGTGCTGAAGCCGGGTCTCGAGTTCGCCAACGGCGACGACCTGACCACCTCCGACGTGAAGTTCAGCATCGAGCGTCAGCTCGCCCTCCAGTCCGACGACGGCGCCTGGCGCCAGCTCCAGACCATCGACTCGGTGGATCTCGTCGACGACACGACGATCGAGTTCCGCTTCTCCACAGCCGTCGACTCGCGGTTCCCCTTCGTGCTCGCCGGCCCCGCCGGGCTCGTGCTCGACGAGGAGGCGTTCTTCGCCGACGAGCTCACCCCCGACGAGGACATCCTCGACGCCGAGCCGTTCGCCGGTCCGTTCTCGCTCGGCACGCTGCGCGGGGACGTGCTCCTGCTGCGCCCCTACCCCGGCTTCGGCGGCGACCGTTCCGCCCTCGCGAGCGTGGAGGTGCATCCGGGCGAGGGCGCGGCGCTCGCCCAGCAGCTGCGCGACGGATCCCTCGACGCCCTCACGGGCCGCCTCGACGGCGCGACGCTCGACAGCCTCTCCGACGACGACGACCTCGACCTCTCCCGGGCGGCGTCCGGACGCGTGCGACTGCTCGCCTTCGACTTCGCGCACATGCCCTACGGCACGCGCACCGAGACGCCCGACGCGAACATCGCCCTCGCGGTGCGCGCCGCCGCGGCCGACGTGCTCGACCGCGAGGAGATCACCGACGACCTCGGCGCCGACTGGGTCGAGCCGCTGACCGGCTACCTCCCTCACGGCATCCCGGGCGCGACCGACGTGTTCTCGGGGCTGCGCGGCGACCTCGAGGGCGGCCCGGATGTCGACGCCGCGGCGGCGCTGCTCACGGCGGCGGGCATCGTCGAGCCCGTCGAGCTCACCGTGCACGTCGACCTCGAGCAGGTCGGGTTCCCCGGTCGCGAGGAGGTCGAGGCGATCGCCGCCCAGCTCGAGGACAGCGGGCTCTTCTCCGTGACGATCGTCGAGACCGACGGTGAGGGGCTGGGAGCGGCCCTGCTCGCCGGCGAGGTGCAGGCGATGTTCACGAGCATCCTGCCCGCCGACGCCGACCCTCAGGACTACCTCGCCCCGTTCCGCTCGACGAGCGCGTTCATTCCGGGCTACGCCGACGCGAACGTCGACGCCCTGCTGGCCCGCCAGATCACCGAGGCCGATCCGGACGTGCGCGCGGCGACCGTGCTCGAGACGCAGAACGCGATCGCGGCGCAGGTCCCCGCCATCCCGGTCACCCAGGGGGTGCGCGTCGTGTTCGCGCGCTCGGTGATCTCGGGCGTCCAGCTCGAGGACTCCGCAGCGCTCGACCTCACCCGCCTGCGCCGCTGAGCGGGACGACGAGACGGTGCCGGTAGCGTGAGGGCATGACTGGCGTCGCGGTCCGTGCCGATGATCTGACCCTCGGCTACGGCGACGACGACGTCGCGGTCAGCGGCGTCTCGTTCGAGATCCCGCTCGACGGCATCCTCGGGGTCGTCGGCGAGGCGGGCTCCGGCAAGTCGACGCTCGCGCGGGCCGTCGCCGCCCAGTCGGTGCCGGGGGAGCGCGAGGCTCCGCACATCGTCGGCGGACGCCTGCAAGTGCTCGGCCGCGAGGTGCGCGACCTGTCCCCGCGCCGGCACGACAAGCTCATGCTCAAGGTCGGTTACCTGCCGCAGGACGGCGGCTCGACGCTCGAGCCGCACCTCACGGTCGGCGAGAACGTCGCCGCCCCGATCTACCAGCGCGACGAGCACTACGACCGCCACACGGCGGGCGTGCTCGTCGCCCAGCTCGTCGACGCCGTGCGACTGCCGCTCGGGGTCATGGCGAAGATGCCGCACGAGCTCTCCCGCGGCCAGCGGCAGCGCATCGCGCTCGCGCGCGCCCTCATCCTCGAGCCCAACCTCCTGGTCGCCGACGACCCCACGATGGGCGTCGACGTGCTCGTGCGCGGGCGCATCCTGACCGTCATCGCCGACCTCCAGCGCGAGCGCGCCTTCTCGGCGCTCGTGATCGGCCACGACCTCCGCGAGCTGCGCACGATGACCGAGCAGATCGCCGTCATGCACGAGGGGATGTTCGTCGGCTACGGCCAGGTCGACGAGGTGCTCGACGCCCCGTTGCACCCGTACGTCGAAGCGCTCGCCGCGACGGCACGGTGACGCTCGCACGTCGCGGAGTTTGCTATCCTTGACCGGTTCGCCTCGCGCGACGATCCTCGATAGCTCAATTGGCAGAGCAATCGGCTGTTAACCGATAGGTTCTTGGTTCGAGTCCAAGTCGGGGAGCTGCCAGAGGCCCGGAATCCCCGAGATCCCGGGCCTCGCGCCATTTCGTCGAGCTGGTCGCCGCCGCCGCGCGTACCAAAGTTCACACCCACCCGCTCGTGCGAACCATGACTCTCGCCACCCTGCCCGACGTGTCCACGTCGCTCCTCCGCGACCTCACCGCCGCTGAGACGAACTACTGCCCGGCGCTCCTCGACCGAGCTGAAGCTCACCTCCGAGGAGCAGTCGCGAACCTCCTGGAATGGGCCGACGACAGTGAGGCGTACCGTGAGATGGTCGTCTCGATCGAGGCGGATATGGTCGCCCGCGTGTTCCGCAATCCCGGCGGTTTGGTAACCGAGACGGAAGGGCTCTATACCTACCGGCTCGATCTCGCGGTCGCGTCGGGTCACCTCGTGCTGACACCCGACGAGCTGTTCCGTCTCCGCCGGATCGGTCCCATTCGGTCCATGTTCGGCGACCTCGACGGCTATGCACGCGCCCGCTACGGAAGGACCGGGACGGTCCCCACGTTCCTCACGGGCGGCTGAGGCGCCTCTACCCTGGGAGCCGTGCTCACTGCGTCCTTCATCGTGCCAATGGTGCTCGTCGTCCTCGGAGCAGGTTTCGCCGCGGGGGGCGTGCTCATGGCGATACGGGCTAGAGACGTTGCCTCTTGGCTCGTCGACCTCCTAGGCGAGTGGGTTATCTCTGCTGCTCGTGCGCTGGGCATCCTCATTGCGGTCACCGCGTTGGCGTTCCTAGTGCTGGGAATTGCCAACCTCGTGTCATTTGCAACCGGTAGCTGATTACGACAGGTTCCATCACTGGGCCGCTTGGCAACTCGGACTGGCAAACTCAGTCGGCACCACAGGCCCGGAATCCCCAAGATCCCGGGCCTCTTCGCGTTTCCGGCGGCGGTCCGCGCCCCTCCTGTGCGAGAGTGGCTCATGGTCACGTCGACGCCGCTCCGCTCCGGGTTCCTTCGCACGGTCGCGCGGGTCGGAGCCTCGTGGGGCGCGGCGATCCGCCGCACGCGAGACGCGCTGAACGACATCGGGAACACACACTGGCCCTACGGTCGCCGGTAGCGCGGCCGACGGCGACTCGCCGCACGCCCGCGCGTTCCCGAGGTCTCGGAATCTCCGTGATCTCGGAATCTCCGTGATCTCGGGCGTCCCCCGAGATCACGGGCCTCGCGGTCTCTCTACGGTGAGCGCAGGGTCACGAACTGCGGATCGCCGAGCGGGCCCCAGACGACCAGCTGCTCGCCGACCGCGAGGGCGAGGCTGTGCTCGCGGAAGTCGCCTTCCGAGATGCACGCGTGACCGTGGGCGGCGTGGTCGTCGGTGAACAGGCAGACGACCGTGCGACCCGCGTTCCCGGGCGCCGCCGACTCGAGGAGTCCGCCGGTCGCCGCGTACAGCGAGTGCTCGTCGAGGAGGGCCAGGCGACGCGTCTGCGGGTCGACCATCCCGAACGAGGCCGCGATCTCCTCCGGCACGCCGAAGTCGTGGGGTCGAGGCGACTGGAAGAAGACCTCGAACGACGGGACTGTCGCGGGATCGGGCGTCGAGCTCGCGCTCGGTGTCGCGACCGGCGGCGCGTCGCCGGTGCCGACC
>JAEWKY010000090.1 GCA_023457615.1 Actinomycetes bacterium
GAATCGTCTGACCGACATCGTCGCGGCGAACGACCCCCGGGCGGCGCAGCGGGCCCTCCTGCACGAGGCCGAGTCGGCGATCTCCGACTTCCGCGCCGACGTGCGGGAGGAGCTGCGCGGCGCCGTCGCCTCGGGGCGTCTCACGAAGGATGCCGTGAAGGCGGTCGTGGACGGGCTCGGCGAGGTGCGCCGCCGTCTCGTGCAGGACCTGCGCGACTGACGACCGAGGGCGACTGACGGCCGAGGGCGCCCGACGGACCGCCGGGCGCCCCGCGTGTCACCGCGCTCGGGCCGAGCTGGCCAGATCGTTGAAGAACGGCAGGCTGGCCTGCGTCGTCGCGTAGCCGAACCCCGTGCCGCCGTAGCCGGTGCCGTCCCAGAGCTGCGCCTGACACGACCCGTAGGTGATGAACGAGCTGATCGTGTTGTCCATGCCGACGAGCGCGAGGTTCGTGTAGCCGGTCGCGGTCGAGCCGTTGCAGTCGAACGAGCGCGTGATGGTGATGCTCGATCCGCCGTAGAGGTTGTTCTGATAGAAGGTCGCGAGCGAGTAGATGGCGAGCAGCCCCGCGTCCCCGCGCCCCGCGACCCCGGGATCGCGCACGTAGCCCGTCGCCTCGGTGAAGGCGGCGTCGGCCTCCTCGAGGGTCGGCGCGCAGACGACCGTGTCGTCGTCGGCGAACACGATGCAGTGCGTCTCGTCCTCGGCGGACTCCAGCGGCGCGGCCTGCGCCGGCGCACCGACGCCGACCACGAGGAATCCCGCGGCGGCGAGCAGGGCGGCCGGGCGGCCCCCTCGCCTGAAGAAGGTTCTGATCACTTCTGTCTCCCAGACTTTCGTCGGCGCTCCCCTGCGGAGGCCGTGGGCTCACCCTGACGCCGCTGCGGCGCGGCCACAAGGGGACAACCGGGCGAGACGAACCCGGGTCGGGGGACACTACTTCACTATGGAGAGCCGTCGCGACGCGTCCGCCGCCGGGGACCTCCCCGACGGCGCGTCCGGCTTCGTCGACGATCGCGTCGACCTCGAGGCCGCGGTGCGCGGCGACGTGCACGCCTTCGACGCCCTGTACCAGCGTCACGTGTCGGTCGTGTACCGGCACGCCTACTCGCTCCTGGGCTCCCGCCGCGAAGCGGAGGAGGTGGCCCAGGACGTCTTCGTAACGCTCTGGTCGAAGCTCCCCTCGGTGCGGATCGTCGACCGCTCGCTCCTGCCCTGGCTGCTCACGACCTCCCGCTACCACTGCCTCAACCGCCGCCGGTCGGCCGCCCGCCGCAGCGCGCGCCTGCACGCCGGCGGCCTGGTCGCCCTGCCACCGGACCCGATGTCGGTCGAGGACCGCGTGCGCAACCGCGCGCTGCGCGAGGCTCTCGACGACGCCCTGGCCGGGCTGAGCGACGACGACTACACCGTCTACCTGCTGTGCAT
The DNA here is from genome assembly GCA_023457615.1 of Actinomycetes bacterium. GTDB lineage: Bacteria > Actinomycetota > Actinomycetes > Actinomycetales > Microbacteriaceae > Pseudolysinimonas_A. Next base: position 1,430 of record JAEWKY010000090.1, read on the forward strand.
CGAGGAGGGGCTCACCTACCAGCAGGCCTCGCTGCAGATGGGCGTCTCGCACGGCGCCGTGCGCAACCGGCTCGCGCGCCTGCGTGCGGGGCTGCGCGTCGCCCTCGGACCGGCGAGGGAGCAGCGATGACCGGCGACCTCGGGCCGAGCCGCGCGCAGATCGCGCGGATGCGCGGCAACATCACGACCCTCATCGTCGCGGAGCAGCGGCGCCAGCGGCGTCAGCTCCGGCTCGCCCTCAGCGCCACCGCGGCCGTCGTCGCGGCGAGCCTCATGCTCGGCGTCGCCGCGACGCTCCCCGAGCGCATCACGGCGGGCACCTACGTCTGCTTCACCGCCGACGACACCGGCAGCGCGGCGCACGGGATGCCGTATCCGCTCGACCTCGAGCCGCCGGACACGATCGACGGACAGGTCGCGGCGGCGATCATCGTGTGCGGCCTCGCCTACGAGCGCGAGGGCGTCGAGGCCCCTGCGCCGACGGTGTGCCGCCTCGCCGATCTGCGCCTCGCGGTGTTCCCCAACCTCGAGCGGCGCGACCGCGACGGGTTCTGCGCGGCGCTCGGCCTGCTCGATCCGCGGGACTGACTAGCCGACGAAGCCGAGCGGGATGTACAGGTCCTGCACCCGGTCGCCCGACGCCGTGTGGTCGTTGCGCGTGTAGAGCGCGCACGCCACCTCCCGGCAGTCCACCTTGTCGTCGGACGTCGCCGGCACCTCGAGGTAGGCGGTGAAGGTGCCCGAGTCGCGGTCGTCGTACGAGCGCGCGCCGAAGAGCTTCCAAGCCCAGTCGTCGTTGATCCAGTTGCTCGGCGCGAACTGGATCGTGCCCTCCTCGACCTCCGCGCCCTCCTGGTCCGGCACGCCGCCGAGGCACGGACCCGGCTTCGTCGCCGGGTCGTCGGGGATGGCGCAGATCGCGACGTAGATCCCGCGCGCCGGGTCGTACCCCGTGCCGCTCACCACGAACCTGTCGCCCGGCGCGAGGGCCGACGTGTCGACCGTGCCGCCGGGCTCGACCGAGAGGATGACGATCTCGCGCTCGCGACCGTCATCGCCCCTCGCCGTCGCCTCGAGCGGCCACTCCTCGCCGACCTCGTGCTGGTTCGCCGACCCCTGGTCGACGTGCGTGAGGATCGGCACGACCACGATCCCGATCGCCGTCAGCACGATCGCGAGCAGGCCCGCGACCACCCAGGTCCAGCGGCGGCGTCGCGCTCTCGTCACCGCACGATCATAGGAGTAACGTCTCCCCTCGTGTCCGTGAAGGAGCCTCCCGATCCGCGGCGTCCCGCCGCCCCCGACAGCCGCCTCGCCAAACGTCTCCTGATCGGCGAGCCACTGCCCTCCGACAAGCTCGAGGGCCAGCTCCTGCCGAAGCACCTCGCGCTGCCGATCTTCGCGAGCGACCCGCTCTCGTCGGTCGCGTACGCGCCGCAGGAGCTGCTCATGATCCTCGCGATCGGCGGGCTCGGGTTCCTGGCCTACGGGCCGTGGGTCGCGCTCGCCGTCGTCGTGCTGCTGCTCGTCGTCGTGCTCTCCTACCGGCAGCTCATCCGCGCGTATCCGTCCGGCGGCGGCGACTACGAGGTCGCCCGCAAGAACCTCGGCGAGAAGGCCGGACTCGTGGTCGCGGCGGCGCTGCTGGTCGACTACGTGATGACGGTCGCCGTGTCGGTCGCCTCGGGGGTCGACAACATCATCTCGGCCCTCCCCGAGCTCGCGCCGTTCCGGGTCGCGCTCGCGGTGGGATTCGTCGTGCTGCTGGCGGCCATCAACCTGCGCGGCGTGCGCGAGGCCAGCCGGGCATTCGCGATCCCCACCTACCTCTTCATCGCGTCGATCGCGGTCATGGTCGTCGTCGGCCTGGTGCGCACGCTGCTCGGCGACGCCCCCGTCGCCGAGAGCGCCGGCCTCGCGGTGGAGGGTCACGACCTGACGCAGGCGGCCTTCGTGCTGCTGCTCCTCCGGGCCTTCGCGAGCGGATGCGCGGCGCTGACGGGCGTCGAGGCGATCTCGAACGGCGTTCCGGCCTTCCGCACCCCGAAGGTGCGCAACGCGCAGCTCACCCTCGTCGCGATGGGGCTCATCGCGGTGACGCTCTTCTCCGGCCTCGTCGCGATGGGACTCGTCTCGGGCGCGCACTACCTCGACTGCACCGAGCCCGCGAACGCCGCGGCCGCCGTGTGCTCGACCGAGCCGCAGCGCAGCCTCATCGCGCAGCTCGCATCGGCGACCTTCGGCGACTTCACGATCGCGTTCTACCTCGTCCAGGCGGCGACGGCCCTCGTGCTGCTGCTCGCCGCCAACACGGCCTTCAACGGTTTCCCGCTGCTCGGCTCGGTCATCGCCGCCGACAAGTACGCCCCCAAGGCGCTGTCGACGCGCGGCGACCGGCTCATCTTCAGCAACGGCGTGATCGCGCTCGCCGTCACCGCGATCGCCATCCTCGTCGTGTTCCAGGCGAACCTGACGACGCTCATCCAGCTCTACATCATCGGCGTCTTCGTCTCGTTCACGCTCGGCCAGTCCGGGATGGTGCGGCACTGGGTGCGGCTGCTGCGAACGCGCGCCGAGCCGCCGCGGTCGATCCTGCCGCGCCTCGCCATCAACCTCGTCGGCGTCACCCTGACCGCGAGCGTGCTCGTCATCGTCACCGTCACGAAGTTCACGCACGGCGCCTGGATCGTGTTCGTGGTCATGCCGATCCTGTGGTTCCTCATGCTCGGCGTGAACCGCTACTACCGGGATGTCGACGCCGAGATCGCGGTCGACCCCACGACGACGTTCGGGGCGACGGGCGACCACGCGGTCGTGCTCGTCGGCCGCATGCAGAAGCCCGTGCTGAAGGCGCTCGACTACGCGATCGCGGCGCGGCACGGGTCGATCGAGGCGGTGCACGTCGCGATCGACGACGCGGCGGCCGACCGGCTCGACCTCGAGTGGGCCGCCCAGAACATCAAGGTGCCGCTGCACATCCTCGAGTCGCCGTACCGCGACATCAGCGCGCCGCTCATCGCCTACCTCAAGGCCCGGCGCGCCCGGCACGGCTCGGAGGTCGTCACGGTCTACCTGCCCGAGTACGTCGTCGGGCACTGGTGGGAGGCGATCCTGCACAACCACAAGGCCGGGCGCATCCGCCACAAGCTGCTGCTCGTGCACGGCGTCGCCGTGACGCTCGTGCCGTGGCTGCTCGATTCGTCCGATCTCGTCTACGGACGCCGCTCGCGACCGCTGCCGGGTCAGGATCGCCGGGGGGAGCCCGTGCGCTCGCGCCCCGTGAAGCGCGAGCCGCTGCGCGCCGAGCCCGTCGCGCGTCCGCGCGCGCCGAGGAAGCGGTCGTGATCCCGCTGCTCGCGGTGCTCCTGGGCGGCGCGCTCGGCTCGGCGCTGCGTCTGACGATCGACCTCGCCCTCCCGCATCCCGCGGACGGGTTCCCGGTCGGCACGCTCCTGATCAACCTCGCCGGGTCGTTCGCACTCGGGATGCTCGTCGCCCGGGTCTGGCCGACCGCGCGCCCGTGGCTGCGCGCCGGACTCGGGCCCGGGCTGCTGGGGTCGTTCACGACGTTCTCCGCGATCGCCCTCTCGGTCGTGCAGCTCGCGACGCTCGGCTCCGGGCTGCTCGCCCTCGCCTACCTCGCCGCGACCCTCGCGGGCGGTCTCGGCGCGGCGGCGCTGGGCATCCGGATCGGTCGACGCCGGGAGGCTCCCGCGTGACGCCGCTCCTCGCCCTCGCCGTCGTCGCCGCGGGCGCCGTCGGCGCGGCACTGCGC
>JAEWKY010000091.1 GCA_023457615.1 Actinomycetes bacterium
GCCGGAGGCTGCCGAACCCCGCGGCGAAGGCGATGTCGGCGACCGGGAGATCCGTCGCCGCGAGCAGCGACCGCGCCGTCTGCGCCCGGTGCGCGCGGGCGAGGGCGAGAGGACCGGCGCCCAGCTCGTCGCGCAGCACGCGACTCACGTGCCGCGTCGTGTAGCCGAGGCGGGCGGCGAGTCCGGGCACCCCTTCGCGCTCCACGACGCCGTCGTGCACGAGACGCATCGCGCGCGAGGCGAGGTCGTCGCGCAGGTTCCAGTCGGGGGAGCCGGGGACGGCATCCGGCTGGCATCGCTTGCAGGCCCGCAGCCCCGCCTCGTGCGCGGCCGCGGCGGTGCGGTAGAACGAGACGCTCGAGCGCTTGGGCGTGATCGCCGGGCAGCTCGGGCGGCAGTAGATGCCCGTCGTGTGGACGCCCGCGATGAACTGCCCGTCGAACCGCGCGTCGCGCGAGGCGAGTGCGGCGTAGCGGCGCTCGAACTCGTCCATGACCCCAGCGTCGCACGGGCGCCCGACCTCGATCGGCGGGAATCGGACCTCAGCGCCTCCGGCGTAGTCTCGGAGCATGACCACCGAGGCCACTCGACCGGCGGTCCCGATCGCGGCGCTGCGAGCCGAGCTCGGTGACATCGTCCGCACCGATGCCGACGCGCTGCACGCGGCGCGCGCGGACCAGTCGGGCCACGTGTCGCCGACCGCACCGCTCGCCGTCGTCGAGGCCGTCACGATCGCCGACGTGCAGGCGACGATGCGCTTCGCGACCGAGCACCGCATCCCGGTCGTCCCGCGCGGCGCGGGCACCGGCCTCGCGGGTGCGGCGATCGCGGGCGAGGGCGAGCTCGTGCTCTCGACGCGGCGCATGACCCGCGTGCTCGAGGTGTCGGTCGACGACGAGCTCGCGGTCGTCGAGCCGGGCGTGCTGAACGCCGACCTCAACGAGCAGCTCGCTCCCCGCGGGCTGTGGTGGGCTCCCGATCCGGCGAGCCGCCGCATCGCGACCGTCGGCGGCAACATCGCCACGAACGCCGGAGGGCTGCTGTGCGTCAAGTACGGCGTCACCCGCGAGGCCGTGCTCGGCCTCAAGGTGGTGCTCGCCGACGGACGGCTGCTCGAGCTCGGCCACCGCACGGTCAAGGGGGTCACGGGCTACGACCTGACGGGCCTCATGGTCGGCTCGGAGGGCACGCTCGGCGTCATCGTCGAGGCGACGCTCAAGCTGCTGCCGCTCCCGCGCGGCACCGTCGTGACGATCCAGGCGAGCTTCGACTCCGTCGAGCAGGCCGCGCGCGCGTCGAGCGTCGTGAGTGCGAGCGGCATCAAGCCGGCGATCATGGAGCTGCTCGATCCGCTCGCCGTGCGGAACATCGGCGTGCACCTCGGCGTGGACCTCGGCCCGGGGGCGATCATCCTCGCGCGTACCGACGGGGTCGGCGCGGAGGCCGAGGCGGAGGCCCTCGCCGCCGTCATGCGCTCGCTCGGCGGCGTCGTCGAGTCGACCTCGGATGCCGTCGAGGGGGAGCGTCTCTTCGACATCCGCCGCGCCTTCCACCCCGCGCAGACCGCGCTGGGCACGGTGCTCATCGAGGACGTCGCCGTGCCGCGCAGCGCGCTGCCCGCGATGTTCGCGGCGATCGACCGGATCGCCGCGAAGTACGGCCTCGAGATCCCGACCGTCGCGCACGCGGGCGACGGCAATCTGCATCCCAACTTCGTCTTCGAGGCCGACGTCGTCGACGGTCACGTCGACGTGCCCGAGCACGTCTGGGCGGCCGCCGACGAGCTCTTCCTCGACTGCCTGCGGCTCGGCGGCACGCTGACCGGCGAGCACGGCGTGGGCATCCTCAAGAAGCGCTGGCTGCGGGATGAGCTCGGCGACGACTCCTTCGCGCTGCAGAGGCAGCTCAAGCAGGTGTTCGACCCGCTCGGCATCCTCAACCCCGGCAAGGTCTTCTAGACCCGCTTCCGTTTGTTGCACGCGCGCGAACTCCCGGAATCGCGTGCAACAAACGACAGCCCAACCGGCGTCGAGTCTGGGAGTCGAGCGGGAATAGGGTCCGCGCCCGGCACGTTGTGCCTGATGTATGCCTACCAACCTGATCGACTCCCGTCCCCGTCCGAACCTCGTGCCGCGGCCGACGATCGGACGGCTCCGTCTGCGCCCGACGCGGCGTGGACGCGGCTTCATCGTCGGCGTCGTGGACGCCGTGGGCCCCGACACGAACGGCTTCGCGCCGCGTGACCGCGTGGCCTGGCGCGACAGCGGCCAGCAGCTCGACGAGCTCATCCTCATCGACCAGGACGACGTCCTCGGCGTGCCCGGCTGGGTGAGCGACGAGAAGGTCGTCTCCTACCTCGGTGCCGGGCTCATCGCCCGCGCCCTCGTGCGCACGCGGCCGTTCAGCCGCGGCGAGCAGGTGCGCGTCGAGTCCCACGACCCGCTCGTGGCGGAGATGACCGCCGCATGGGCCCGCTCGCTCGGCGCGCGCATCGTCGACCCGGGCACGGACGGCGAGACCGCCCAGACCGCGGGTGTCGCCCTCCAGGACGACAGGATGGCGCGGCGCCGGGGTCTCGGCAGTCACGGCCGGCTCGCCCAGGCGGCCGTCGAGGTCTTCCAGGCGATCCGGGCGGGCGTCTTCGACGACGTTCCGCTGCTTCCTGCCACCGAGGGGCGATTGGCCGCCTGACCCGGCGCGCGATCCGGGGGTCGCGTCCTAGGCTGACGCCATGGGCTTCCTCCCCGTGCCGTCCCGCGACGAGCTCTCCTCCGACGCCGTGATCGCGGCGAACCGGTTCCAGGACGAGCATCCCGGACCGCTCTCGGCGCTCGACCTCGCGCTGCTCAACAACGTCACGGTGTTCGAGTCGTACACGCGCTGGTTCGACGTCAAGGAGGAGCTTGAGCCGCTCGTCGGCGAGCGCGCGGTGACGCTCTTCTCACTCGCGCTCTCGCGCGCCGTGCCGGCACCCTTCCCGACGGCGTTCTTCGAGGGGGAGCTGCGCGACGGCGGCGACGACCCCGACGCCCCGCAGGTCACCGAGGCAGAGTCGCTGCTGCTCGACTGGGGACGCGCGGTCGGCGCCGACCCGAGCGCCGTCCCGGCCGAGCTGAGCGCGCGCGTCGAGGGGACGTTCAAGCCGTCGACCCGCGCGGTGCTCGCGGGCTATGCCGGGCTCATGTACGCGGTGTGCGTCTTCTCGCTCCTCGCGGGGCTCGACCCCGCCGCCCCGAGTCGGGGATGACCCGCCGGATCCACCCCGCGTGGATCGTCGCGGGAGTCGCGTTCCTCGCGCTCCTCGGCGCCGCCGGGTTCCGCAGCGCACCGAGCGCGCTCATCGTGCCGCTCGAGGATGAGTTCGGCTGGACGCGCTCCGAGCTCTCGATCGCGGTGAGCGTCAACATCCTGCTGTACGGACTCACCGCGCCTTTCGCCGCCGCCCTCATGGAGCGCTTCGGCATCCGCCGGGTGACGAGCGTCGCCCTGCTCGCGATCGCCGCCGGCGCCGCGCTCAGCGTGCTCGTCACCGAGAGCTGGATGCTGCTGCTCACCTGGGGCGTGCTCATCGGCCTCGGCACGGGGTCGATGGCGCTCGTCTTCGCGGCGATCATCGCCGACCGCTGGTTCGTGCGGAACCGGGGGCTCGTGATCGGCATCCTCACGGCGGGGAGCGCGACGGGGCAGCTCATCTTCCTGCCCGTGGTCGCCGGTCTCGCCGCCGACACCTCGTGGCGGCTCGCCTCGCTCCTCATCGCGGGCATCGCGCTCGCCGTCGTGCCGGTCGTCGCGGTCTTCCTGCGCAACTCGCCCGCCGAGCTCGGGCTCACGCCGTACGGGGCGCCGCTCGACGCGGTGCCGGCCCTCCCCGAGAGGAGCGACGTCAATCCCGCGCTGCGCGCGCTCCAGGTGCTGCGCCGCGCGGCCCGGGTGCGCACCTTCTGGGCGCTCGCGGCGGGCTTCGCGATCTGCGGAGCGACGACGAACGGGCTCGTCGGCACGCACTTCATCCCCGCCGCCCACGACCACGGGATGCTCGAGGTCGCCGCCGCGGGCCTGCTCGCGGTGGTCGGCATCTTCGACGTCGTCGGCACGATCGCCTCGGGCTGGCTCACCGATCGGATCAACCCGCGTCTGCTGCTCGCGATCTACTACGCGGGGCGCGGGGTGTCGCTCCTGCTGCTGCCGTTCCTGCTCTCCGCGACGGTGCAGCCGCCGATCATCCTCTTCGTCGTGATCTACGGCCTCGACTGGGTCGCGACGGTGCCGCCGACCGCCGCGCTGTGCCGCGAGCTCTTCGGCACGGACGGCGCCGTCGTCTACGGCTGGGTCTTCGCGGCCCACCAGCTCGGCGCGGCGGCCGCCGCGATCGCCGCGGGCGTGCTGCGCGACACCGCGGGCGAGTACACCTGGGCGTGGTTCGGGGCCGCCGGTCTCTGCGTCGTCGCCGCCGTCGTGAGCGTCGGGATCACCCGGCGCAGGCAGGAGCTCCCCGCATGATCGACGCCGTGCCGAACGACAGCCTGCTCGTCGGCCTGCTCGTCGCGGCGATCGCCGCCGTCGCGCTGCAGGTGAGCGACGCCGTCGGCGCGCTCGTCGACGCCGCCACGGTGCGCGACAGCGACGAGCCGGATGCCCTCACCCGGCGACGCGGCCGCGAGCTGTTCTGGGCGATCGCGCTCACGGCCGTGCTCGCGGTGCTCGTCGCCTACGGCGTCGACCGGGCGGCGCGGCTCTCCGGGGGTCCGGCGACCCTCGTGCTGCTGCTCACGACGCTCGCGGCGTTCGCGGTGGGCTGCGTGGGCGTGCTGGCCGTGCTGCGCCGCGAGCTGCCCACCTACGCGCGGTTGCGGCGCGACCTCCGCGATCGGTCGACGTTCACGGTGGATGCCGCCGAGCTCGCCGACTTCGACGCCCGTCTCGAGCGCGCCGACCGCCTCCGCACCCGCCGGCCGCGCGCGGCTCTCGTGCTCCGTATCGTCGGTCTCCTCGGCGTCGTCGTCGCGGGAGTCGTCGCCGTGCTCGACGCTCCCGCCCTGCTCGTACCCGCGGTCGTCGCGCTCGCGGTGCACGTCGTCGCCCTCGTCGTGGCGCTGCGGGCGGCGGCGGTGCGGCGCGAGCGGCTCGAGGAGGTGCTCGAGGCGCAGCGCGTCGAGGTCGTGGCGATGCTCGAGCGGGCCCGCATCCCGCAGCGCACCGCCGTGCCCGGGCTGCGGGATCGGGTCACGCGCGCGCTCGCGATCCTGCGCGAGAAGCAGCGCTGATCCTCGATAGATTGTCACCCATGGCCCAGGCGACCCCCGAGAACCCCGACACCGCTCCCACCGCCGGCGATGTCGCCGCGGCCGGGGCGAGCGCCTCGCAGGCGACTCCGACCGTCTCGGCCCACACCGCCTCCACGACCACCGTGCACCCGCCGCAGGAGGCGCCGGCCGAGGTCAAGGCGGCGACGCAGGCGACCCCGCAGGACATCTTCGACCTCGACCCGCGCTGGCGGCCCGGGCTGCGCTGGACGCTCATCGTCGCGTCGGTCATCGTGCTCATCTCGGTGCTCGCGATCGCGGGCTACTTCCTCTACTACCTCGGCGGCGGGCTCACCTTCGTGGGCGGCATCCTCGCCCTCGTCCCGCTCGCGATCGTGCTGCTCGGAGTGCGCTGGATCGACCGCTGGGAGCCCGAGCCGCGCCTGCTGCAGCTGCTCGCCGTGCTCTGGGGCGCGGGAGCGTCGATCGGGGTCGCCGTCACGTTCGACTACGGCCTGTCGATGCTGTACGCCGCCGCCGGCCTCGGCGAGAACTACTCGATCCTGCTCCAGGTCGCCGTGCAGGCGCCCGTCGTGGAGGAGCTCGCGAAGGGCTTCGGGCTCCTGCTCATCTACCTGTTCGCCCGGCGCTACTTCGACGGTCCCGTCGACGGCATCGTCTACGCCGCGCTCATCGGCGGCGGGTTCGCGTTCACCGAGAACATCCAGTACTTCGCCCTGCAGATCGTGGAGTCGGGCGGCCTCGACAGGTCGGTCGCCGAGATCTTCTTCATCCGCGGGCTGCTCTCGCCGTTCGCGCACGTGATGTTCACGGCGTTCACCGGCTTCTTCATCGGGCTCGCGGCGCGCAAGGGCACCGCGCTCGGCGGCATCGGGTTCTTCCTGCTCGGCGTGATCCCGGCGATCCTGCTGCACATGTTCTGGAACGGCATCCTGTTCTTCATCTACGACTTCTACGCGTACTACCTCGTCGTGCAGGTGCCGCTCTTCGCCATCGCGGTGCTCATCGTCGTGCTGCTGCGACGGCGCGAGGCGAAGATGACGCAGCTGAGGCTCGGGGAGTACGCGGCAGCCGGCTGGTTCAACCAGTCGGAGGTCAACACGCTCGGCACGGCCGCGGGGCGTCGTCAGGCGCTCGCGTGGGCGCGCCAGCGGGGCATGAAGCGCGTCATGAAGGAGTACATCAAGGATGCGACGCACCTCGCGTTCACGCGCAACCGCATCGTCTCCGGCCGTGACCGCATCGGTTCGCAGCAGGACGAGGCGCTGCTGCTCGCCCAGGTGAGCGAGTCGCGCAGCCGGCTCGCCGCGGCGGCGCCCGTCGCGCGCGGTGCGGCGGCGACGCCTCCCGCCCCGCCGACGACGCAGGCCCCGCCCGCCGGCTGAGCCGGGGCGGGTCCGGAGACAGCCGCGCGTTCGATCGTCCCAGCTGGCTAGCCGCCGGAGAAGGCGGTGAAGATGTCCGCGAAGAAGCTCCACCCCCAGATGAGCGCCGCGGCGACGATGAGCAGGATCGCGCCGACGCTCACGCTGCGCTTGAGCCGCGTGCCCTGCGGCGCGACGATGTTCGCCGCGAACGGGGCCGCCGTGCGGTCGTCCTGGTAGCGGTCGGTCTGGGTGAGGGTCTTCGCGCCGACGGTCTCGACGATGCGCAGCAGCCGTTGGTACACGGCCGGCTGGGCGGACGGGAAGGCGCGCGCGGAGTAGACGAACATCCAGTCGTCGACGATCTCGACGTCGAACGGCGCCGCCTCGTCGATGAGGAGCGCCATGAGGTCGGGCGTGAAGACGTAGAGCGCGTCGCGCTCGTACTCCTTCGGGCAGTAGAGCGTGAAGTACCGGTCGAAGTCGCCCTCGAGCGAGAGCACCTGGTCCTTCGCGAACGTCGCCGGCAGGTTGCTCCCGCCGAACAGCCCGTTGTTGGCCTTCGAGTCGAGCACCATGTGCGGCAGCCTGCGATCGAGCTTCACCGCGAGGAACCCCCACGTGCGCGTCGACCGGTTCTTGCCCGAGCCGGTCGTGTACTGGTAGTTGCCGAAGTCGAGGAACCGGCCGTCGACCGTGCGGAAGTGCTCGACCGCCTTGCGGCTGTCGCCGAGCTGGAAGATCGCCCCGGGGTAGGACGGGTTCGCCGACGAGGGTGAGAACTGGAAGCCGTTGGCGCGCGCGAAGCGGTCCATCTTGAGCCACGTGCCCCAGCGGCCCGCGCCCGTGAGCACGACCCGCAGGATGGCGTAGCCGACGAGGCCCACCCCGAGCACGAAGAGCACGAGGAAGATCGCGGAGATGGGGCTGCGGTCGAGCGCGGAGAAGATCGAGACGAGGATGCCGCCGAACACCGGGACGATCACGGCGACCATGATCACGATCACGACGACGAAGGTCAGGATCGAGGCGATCGGCATCGACGCCCAGCTCGCGCCCGAGGCCTTCGCCTGACGCTTGTACTCGGCGACCTCCTGGGGCGTCGGGGTGGTCTGCAGGGGGGAGTAGTCGACGACGCGCGCGGCCATGACCTCATTCTCGCCCCCGACGCCCGCACCGGTCGACCCGCCGTGCCCCGGGGGAGCGGGGCGCCGTTAAAGACTCATCGCCCAGTGGCGGGTCACTGACTCCGGCTCTTCTGGGCGATGAGTTGTCCTGCATCCAGGGTGCACCCGGGCGGGTGCGACGTCAAGAGCCAGGGGGCGGCCACGGGCCGGCGGCGGAGGCGTCAGAGCGCGAACATGTACGCGGTCGCGGCCACCGCGAAGGCCGTCGCGGCGACGCCGACGATCGCCGTGATGATCGTGAGCGCGAGATCGCGGCGCGAGTTTTGCTGGGTCGTGGTCATCGTGGTCCCCCTCGTGACGGCATCCGTCTCCCGTCCCGTGGATTCGGAGGCCTCGCCTTCCCAGCTGGGTACGAGCGTAGAACTCGCCGTGCCGACGCCGGAGGCCCTTGACAGGAGGGCCGAGGTCGGCGGGGCGGAGGTCGGCGGGTCGAGGTCAGCCGCGCACGCAGCTGCCGGAGGACACCCGCGACGTCAGGCCGGCGGCGGCGGAGCTCACGGGCGCGAGCTCGGTGTTCGTCATCGCGTAGCCGAGCTCGGCGTCGTCGGCGCTGCGCGCGAACACTACGCCGGCGACCCGGCCGTCGGTCGACAGCAGGGGTCCGCCCGAGTTGCCGGGCTGCACGACCGCGGCGAGCGTGTAGATCTCGCGCGGTGACCGGGAGGTGCCGTGGATGTCGGGGATCTGCTCCGTCGAGACGGCGAGCACCTCGGCGGCGCCGGTCGTGAACGGCCCGCCGTACGGATACCCCTCGACGACGGCCTCCGCGCCCACGGCGAGCGTCGGCGAGAGCGCGAGGGCGGGGGAGCGCAGCCCGTCGACGGCGACCACGGCGAGGTCGTCGATCGGGTCGAGGTAGACGACGCGCCCCTCGAGCGTCTGCCCGTTGGGCGCCTCGACGATCGGCTGCTCGACCCCCGCGACGACGTGCGCGTTCGTGACGATGCGGTCGGTCGCGACGACGAAGCCCGTGCCGGTCTGATTCTGGCCGCACGCGAACGCCGTGCCGCCGATCCGGACGACCGACTGCGCGGCCGCGGTGAGCGGGTCGGTGTCGGTCGGCACGTCCGGGATGCCGGGAGAGGTCGAGACGCCGCCGAGCGCCTCGCCGATGACCGGCAGCCCCTCCTCGAGCACGGCCGCGCGCAGCCGCGAGAGCGCCGCGTCGATCGGGGCCGGGGTCACGGCGTCGATGCCGCGCAGCACGTACGAGCCCGAGATCGCCTGACTGAAGAGCGGCACGCCCATCGACCCGACCCCGCCCGCGACGAGCGAGATCGCGAGGGCGGCGATGACGCCGTTCGCGAGCCCCCCCGCGAGCCTGCTGCCGGCGCCGGGACCCTCGCGGTCGGGGTCGCGGTCGCGGATGCCGCGGCCGATGCGGGCGCCGAGCGCGTGGCCGCCGAAGAGCAGCACGAGCGCCATCGAGACGATCACGGCGACACGCCAGAAGGGGTCGGGCACCGCGGCCGCGAGCAGGGGGATCGCCAGGAACGCGGCGGCCCCACCGGCGACGACCCCGAGGATCGCGCCGAGGCTCCGGGCGAGGCCGTTGCGCACCCCCTCGCCGATGAACACGAGCAGGGCGAGCACGAGCAGCACGTCGAGCAGTCGGTCGGCGATCATCGCGCTCCAGTCTGACGGATCCGACTACACGATCGCGGTTCCCGCGCGCAATCCCCCCGGTCTCGATTCACGGCGCGGAGAGATGCTCGCCTACCGTCGATCCGATGCCGGGCACCCGTACCGGCCGCGGTTTCGAGCATCGTCCGAGGAGCACGTGGGAACCCTGTACTACGGCGCCTCCCGCCTCGCTCTCAAGATCGACGACGTCACCCTCGCCCACCTCCGCGTGGTCGCGACCGCGAAGCTCCGCCGCGGGGAGTCGTTCACCGTCTCCTGGACCGACCCGGACGCCCCCGAGGACTCGCGCGAGTCGCTGTGGATCCACCGCGACGCCGACCTCATGTTCGTGCTCGACGCCCGGGCGCCGCGCCTCGACAACGCCCTGCTCGCGTCGATGAGCGCCGCGGCCTACGTGGCCCGCGGCATCGAGATCGAGGCGCGTCGCGTCACGCCGTGACCGCGCCGAGCCGCCCGCCGGCGACCATCGGGCGCGCTACGTCGTGATGTCGTGGTCGAGCACCGTGAAATCGTCGGGCAGCCGGAATCCGGATGCCGTCGGAGCCTCGTCGAGGCGCGAGATGCGCTCCCGCATGTCGGCGATGGCGGCCTCGCTGCCCGCGATCTCGTGGTCGGGCTCCTCGGGCTGAGTCAGCATCCCGAGCCCCATGCCGGCGCCCACGACGAGGGACGCCGTGGTCGCGTGCCCGCCCACCTCGGCGGGCAGGTCGATGCGCTCGACGCGATCGAACGAGACGAGCAGCCGGGCGAGCTCGAAGGCGGTGTCGGCGACCTCGTCGACCGTCTCGATCGCGTGGCCCTGCCAGAGCAGCGTCTTCACGCCGTATCCCTTCCCGCGGTGTCCGCGTCCCAGGTTAGGAATCGCGGGGGCGACCCGGTAGGCGGGTGAAAATCCGTCGGGTTTGTGCTATCTCTGCACTCCTCTAGAGCGATGTATTGCGATATATCGGAATGTATCGTAAACTGACCATCGAACTCATCCCGATCGAAGGAGAACCCATGCACCGCATGAATCACCCCCGCGGGTTCCGACAGGGAACCCAGCCCCACCCGCATTCCCGCTTCCGCCACCACGGAGCGCCCAACCCCGGGGCCGACTACTTCGGCTTCCTCGGCGGCCCCGCCTTCGGCGGCCCGCGCGGGTTCGGCGGCCGCGCCCGCAAGGGCGACGTGCGCAGCGCGATCCTCTCGCTCCTGAGCGAGGCGCCGACCAACGGCTACGGCCTCATCAAGGCCATCCACGCGAAGTCGGAGGGCGCCTGGCGTCCCAGCCCCGGCTCCGTCTACCCGACGCTCCAGCAGCTCGTCGACGAGGGGCTGATCGCCCCGACCTCGCAGGGGCCGCGCTCCGAGTACGCGCTCACCGACGAGGGGCGCACCCATGTCGCCGAGCACGCCGACGAGATCGCGGCCGCGTGGACGCAGTCGCGCAACCCGTGGAAGGAGCAGGGCGACTTGGCTCTCGCCGCGCGCAAGCTCGCGGGCGTCGTGCGTCAGGTCGCGACCGAGGGCACGCCCGAGCAGCGCGCCGCGGCGACCGAGAAGCTCGACGGCCTGCGCCGCGAGCTCTACCGGATGCTCGGCGAGTAGCCGCCCGCCCCACGGCTCGCTCATCCCGCCCAGCCGCCCGAGCTCGGCCTGGGTCCCGGATGGGCACCCCGTGTTCGGGGGACTGCGCCCCCTCTGCGGGGCCTCTACCTTCGGAGGCGGGAAGGGCGCCATGGATCAGGGACCGGCGCCGGAAACCGCGCGCTGGTCGCTTCGATCGCGCGGGCCGGCTCATGCTGTCAGTCACCGCTGCCTCGAGCTGCAGCGCGAGGCACGGCCGCGCGGATGGCTCGCGCGACTGCTGGGTCTCGACCCGCTGCATCCGGATGCCGTCAGCTGGTACCGGGGCGCGCTCGGGGAGCTGCGCGTCGGCCGCCTGCTCGCAGGCCTCGGGCCCGGCTGGCGGGTGCTGCACGCCGTGCCGCACGGCGACCACGGCGCCGACATCGACCACCTCGTGATCGGCCCGGCCGGGGTCTTCACGATCAACACGAAGAACCACACGGGACGTCGGGTCTGGGTCGGCGGCGCGGCGCTCCACGTCGACGGGCAGCGCACGAGCCACATCCCGGCCGCGGAGCGCGAGGCCGGCGCGGCGTCCCGCTTCCTCACGCGGGCGATCGGCGCCCGAGTCACCGCCACGCCGCTCGTGGTCGTCGTCGATCCCGCGGAGCTGCGACACGGTGACACGCCGTCACCCGTCCCCGTGCTCACGGCCGCCCGCGTCGTGCGCCACCTGCGGGCGCTGCCGTCGCGTCTCGAGGCCGACGTCGTGGCGACGATCAGCCGGGCCGCCGAGGAGTGGACGACGTGGCGGCCGTTCGGCGTCGACCTGCCGTCGCACACCGATCCCGACGACGCCTTCGCGCGACTCCGCCGCGAGGTCGAGCGCGCCCGGCGCCACCGGGTGCTCTGGGCGCTGACCGGTCTCGTCGCGCTGCCGCTCGCCGTCATCGGCGTCGCCTCCGGGCTGCTCGGCTGAGCTCCCGCGCCGCCCGCCCGGACGGGTTGACCCGGCGGGGCGTGTCCCTAAGATGGGGGACATGACGGTCGCTTACCCGACGACCGGCATCGCAGCCCCGCAGCTCGAGACCCCCCGCGTCGAGTCCCCCCTCGCGTGCACGACCTGCGGCACCCGAGCCGGCGACCTCCGCGAGCCCTTCTGCGCCCACTGCGGGTCGCGCGTGTCGATCCCCGTGCGGGCCGGCATCGCGTCGATCGCGGCCACGCGCTCGCTGCAGTTCGCCGCGCTCGCCGTCATCACCAACATCCTCGTCGGCGGTGCCGCCTTCGGCGTCGTCTACCTCCTGCGCGACGCCGCCCGCCTCACCGAGGCCGCCGTCGGCCTCGAGGCGCTGCGCTTCCTGCTCGTCGGCGCGATCCTCGCGCTCGCGATCCGCGCCGGCGTGCGCGGGCTGAGGCAGACGCGCGACGGGATGCTGAAGCGCCGCCCGTGGGCGATCCTCGGCCTCGTCGTGGCCGGCTTCTACGCCCTGCTCGTCACCGGGTCGTTCGTCGCGACCACCGCGCTGTACCTCTTCGTCCTCTGATAGCATCGCAAGGTTGCCGTTCGATCGGCCGCGGATACAGAGAGCTCGCACATCGTGTGACGGGCGCCGCGCAACGAGGAAGAGGAGGGGATCGAATCTATGGCTCTTGACGCTGAGACCAAGAAGGCGATCATCGACGAGTACGCTACCCAGCCCGGTGACACCGGATCCCCCGAGGTTCAGGTCGCGATCCTGACCAAGCGGATCAAGGACCTCACCGAGCACCTCAAGGAGCACAAGCACGACCACCACTCGCGTCGTGGTCTGCTGCTCCTCGTCGGGCAGCGCCGCCGTCTTCTCGGCTACCTCCAGGACATCGACATCGAGCGCTACCGCTCGCTGATCGAGCGCCTGGGGCTGCGCCGCTAAGCAAGCACTCTGCGGGTTCGCCGCAGCGCAAGACACCGAGACGGGCCGTCACCTTCGGGTGGCGGCTCGCTTCTTTTCTATTTGCATCGGACGATGCGACGGCAATATGTTCACCGCGTGGAGTCGTATTCGGACCAGGGCACGAAGAATTCCGCCGTCGATCAAGAGATCGAGGCCTGGCTCGGGCCCGACCGATGCGCGGAAGCATCGGCGTGGTTGGTAGGTGCCGGGATTTCGCTGACCGCCGACCGATTGTTGTCGTTCGGTCGTAGCGGGGCTGTTGTCGGAGTCGTGATCGCGCAATCTGCGACGGGTGCGGAGAAGATGGTCCTCAAGTTCGTCGACGACGGAGATTTCTCCGGGGCGACGGCGAATCTCGCGTCGACCAGCCCCGCGGATTTCCTTGCCTCACACATCGTCGAGCCGTCGCACGAGTTCGTCTTTGCGGACGAACTCTCGCGGATCTCTCTGCAAAGGCTTGCGGGGGGCGATGACGCGCGGTGGCAGATGCTGGCGTCGCTGAGCGGCTTCGCTGAGATGACGGTGGCCATTCCTGTCATCACCACGTCACTGTTCGCGGAATGGAACCCTTCACCGCGTGCCGAGGGCCGGACAGCTGCCGACTTGATGGGGCACCGCGCGAGATCGAGGCTGGCTGTGGGGTCCGATTTCGAGAGATGGGCCCAACGCGAGATCGGGGCCGCGGTGACGGAGCGGCCGTGGGTGACGTTCGGATCGGTGCCCACTCGTCGGTTCCCCAACCCGTTCTTCGTCGCCCGCTCTAGTCTCGCCGACACATCCACGACGGCGCTCTTGGGCAACAGTCATGGGGATCTCCACGTCGAGAATGTATTTCTGCCCGTTGAGAGCTTCCCGGCTCCGAGCAAATTCGTGCTAATCGATCTCGATACCTTCTCGTCATCGGATTCGCTCGCGATCGACCCGGCTAACCTGCTTCTCTCTGAAATCGAGCGAGCCATCGTCCTGCTGAGGCCCTCGCATCGTGAGCGTCTGCTGGACCTCCTGATCAACCGAGACTCACCGATTCCGACGGAGCTCGTGGGCATCGTCGAGCTGTGGGACAAGACGGTCGAGGCCACGCTTGACTTGGCGACGGAGCGTGGATTCGGGAGCGAGTGGAGCCAACAATGGTGGTTCGCCCTCGCGGGCTCGGCGGTGATGCTCGCGAGTCGCGAGCGGCTCGACCACAGCACACGCATCTGGTTCTTCTCCCTGGCATCGGTCGCCCTGTCCAAGTTCTTCTACAGTCGCCCCGACGTGACCTACCCGGACGGCGATACCGTTCGGCTGGACCCCGTTCTCGACGACCGACAGCGAGCGGCCGCGGCGGCGACAGACGCGGTGGTCGAAGCCTCGACCGGGTTTGACGGTCGTTCACTGACCATTGCTCTCATCGCGCCCGGGTCGATCTCCAGTTGGAGCACAGTTTCGCTCGTCGGAGCTGGATGGGACCTCGTGATCGATTTCGACCGCCTCGCGGCGGAAGAGGGTGGATCTTTCCGCAGCGCGGTGTCTGCCGGTGCTCCTATCCGTCTCGTGCAGCCGGGCCAGAGCGTCTCGCTGAGCCGTGGTTCCACGGTGTGGGTGGCGGCGGCGGGACTAGTGCCTCCTGGCTCACCCGATGAGCAGAGCGAGGGCTACCGTGAATGGCGATCGAAGAACCACTCGGGGCTCGCGGCTATTCTCGCGAGCGTCGCGACCTCGGTTGCCGGCCCGATCCGTCTGAATGCATTCGGCGTGCCAGACGCACGGAGTCGCGCCGTGGTCGAAGCGCTCCTCGACGCCGCGGAAGGTCGCGTCTCGCTCACCGTTATCAGCGCGGATCATGACGCCGGGGCACTGACTGACCATTCACCTCAGACGATCGACGCCGAGCCGAACCTCGTCGCAGGTGGTTTTCCGGGAAGGCCAGCGAATCCAGACGACCCAAGGATTCTCGTCACGTTGCCCGCCGGTGACGGAACCGAGCGCGTGACCGTCGCAGAAGAGGATCGCCGCTGGCTGGAGGACGGATTCGAACTACTGCATTCTCAGGTCGCTCTCTACTCGAACGCGGTCGAAGGAGTAGCCGCCGACTTCTACGGGGGGCGTCGCATCACCTGGTTCGAGCTCGACTCCCACGTAGATCTCCCACGAACCGATCACACCGAGGCGCTCGAGCGCGCGCTTCGAACGAGGCTCTCCCGGAGGCGCACCGATCGCTACATATTCCAGCATCGCGCGGGCGCCGGGGGCACCACGATCGTTCGTCGCGTGATGTGGAATCTCCACAATGAATATCCGGTCTTGCTCACTGATCAGATTGTGGATGTCGCGCAGACGGCAAGCCGTATCCAGAAGCTCGCGAGTCTTACCGAGCGCCAAGTGGTCGTTGTCATCGAGGGGACTCCCGCGACCGTCATCGACAAGCTTCACGACCTGCTTCGGTCGAGCTCCGTCCCGGTCCTGCTCATCGTCGTTGCGCGTAGCTACCGCGGCCCCTCAACGCGCACGAGGACAGATTCGTCGAACGAGGTCGGCGAACTGACTCGAGATGAGCAGAGGTGGTTTGCGAGCTTTTTCTCGAATCTCGGCACGCGCGACGGGCTCAGGTCGGAGCTGAACCAGATCGGAAGACCCGGTGGCGAGGCCGCTGTGCCGTTCATGTACGCGCTCACAACGTTCGGGCACGAATTCACGGGTCTGCGCGCCTACGTCCAACGATTCTTGGCCGACGTCGAACCTGCACTCCGCCCTGTCTTGATCACGATCGCTATCGCCCACCGCTTCGGTGGGGTGGATGTGCACTCGTCACTTTTCGCCTCCGAGCTTCGACTTCCCATCGATGCTCCGGTGCGTCTTGCGACGCGGCTCGGAGACACGGTCAACGGACTCTTGATCGAAGCGACGACTGCGCGATGGCGCACGACTCACCTCCTAGTTGCCGAAGAGATCCTCTCCCAGACGTTGCGTCCCCTGGAGGGCCCGAGCGCGGACGATCCCGACGCGTGGTATCAGCAGCTTCCGAGCTGGGCCGAGAAGATCGTCGAGTTGGCCCGTATCGCCTCTCCGGGATTCTTGACGCGAGACGTCGAGGATCTACTCGTCAACTTGTTCATTCGTCGCGAACTCGACCGTGAGGGTGACAGGCAGCGTTACTCGGAACTCATCTCGTCCATGACGGCGGAAGGCCGGGAGCGCGTTTTCTCCAAGTTGGTCCAGACCTTCCCCGATCAGCCACATTTCTGGGCTCATCGAGCGCGCTTCTACAGTGCCGACGCCCGCGATCACGAATTGGCGCAGGAGTCGATGGAGAAGGCGCTCGAGATCGACGACTCCGATCCCCTGATCTGGCACATGGGGGGCATCAATCGTCGCGCGCGCCTCTACGATCTGCTTGAAGCATCCAAGTACGACGAAGCAGCTTCGCTCGGCGACATGCGGGCTCGGATCGAGGAGATCGCGAATCTTGCGCTTGGTGACTTCAACCAAGCGCGCGTGCTCGAGAATTACACGTCCGAGTACCCCCTGACGTCATCGGCCGAACTTGCTCTGGCAGTGATCGAGTGGGCGAAGAAGGTCCATCGGCACGAGACCTATGCAGCCTTGCTGCGAGCCCCGGGATCAGCCTTCTACAACGACCTCTACGACGTCGCCGTGCTCTCACTCGAACTCATCGAAGAACTTGAGGGGGACGACCAGCCATCGCAATCGGTGGAGCGCATTCGAGCCAGACTCAAGGGCGTCCAGGACAATTACGGCGCCATGCTGGAAGGCTGGCGCAACATGCTCGAGACCGCGACAGGCTCTCGCCTCGCAATCAGAACTCGATTGGCTGCGCTCTACGGTATGCGCAATGGCGCTTGGCATCGAGCGCCGAGCACCGACATCACGAGCGCGCTCCAACTCCTCAACGAAAACCTTGCAGACAATCCCAACGACCCTCGAACAGCCCGGACGTGGTTGGCTGCTGCCCGCCACGGCGGAGCGACACTCGAGCGCGCCGCCGAGGTCGTCTCGAACTGGGTTGAATACGACGACTCAAGAGACGCGCTCTACGCGGATTACGTTGTCGACGCGCTGCGAGCCCTGGGAGGGCGACTGAGTTCGGTGGCGGAGTACGAGCGCAAGAGGGACGTGCTGCGATCACGCACGTTCGTCTTTCGTCAGCGGCGTGCCATCTACGACTGGCTGGGCAAAGGGACTGAACTGCGCCAGCTGGTTCACCGCAGTGAAGTCGCGGACTGGGACAGGTCGTCCGATGCCGATCCACCTCAACTTGCGCGCGTAACCGGACGAGTCGAGCATATTCACGGTCCGGCTTCCGGAATCCTCCGCTTGGCGAACGGCGTCGAAGCATTCTTCGTTCCCTCGGTCGCGAATCTGGTCGCGGATCGAGACCTCAACGCCACGGTGACATGTCTCCTCGGCTTCTCGTATGACGGCATCCAAGCCTGGACGGTGAAGCGGGCCGACCCCGCCTAGCCGCGTGGCGCGCAACTCGCGAGCACGCGTAGCCTCGGCACCATGAGTAAGAACCTGGTCACGATCCTGCTCGTCGTCGCGGCGGTCGTGATCGCGTGGTTCCTCGTGAGCTTCCTGTTGTCGTTCCTCTACTTCATCGTGCGCCTCCTCATCGTCGCGGCGGTCGCGCTGCTCGTGTACCTGCTGCTGCGCAACGTGCTGCTACGCACCGAGAGGGACTGAGACCCGTGGCGGCGGCGGTGCTCGAGAGGCTGCGTCGCCTCGCGCCCGGGCGCATGCCGACGCCGCATCGTGCGTGGGCGATCGCCTGCTGGGTGCTCACCGCGACGGTGGCGGTGGCCATCCTGATCCCCGGGCTGACCGACGGCATCGCGGCGGAGGAATCCGGCTCGACGGGCGTCGTCGGCGTCTTCACCGCGCCCCTCGGCGTGCGCGTGCTGGTGACCGTCGCGGCCGCGGTGCTGGTCGGCGCGCTCGTCGTCGCCGCCCTGCTGCGCGCGGGGGAGGGCGGGGCGTCCCGGCTGCCGCCCGTCGCCGCCGGAGGCTTCTTCCCGGTGCTGGCTCTCGCCGCCGAGCGGCACTGGCTCTCCGCGGCCGCCGCGCTCGCGCTGCTGGCGGTCGCCCTGATCGTGGCCGCGCGTCGCGCCCCGGCCGCGCTCATCGGCGTGCTCGCCGCGGGCGGCTGGCTCGTGCTCACGGTCGCGCAGTTCGGTGCGGATGCCGACGGCGGCTGGACCTGGATCGCGCTGTTCGGCGCGGCGGCGGCCTTCGCGGCCTTCGGCGCCTACTACGGCGTCGCGCGAGCGGCCGAGTCGCGGTCGGCGCTGCTTCGTCCGCTCTACCGCGACGATCTCGGGGCCGCGGCCGTGCTCGCGATCGTCGTCCTCGTGGCGGCGCTCACCGTGCTGCGGCTGACTCTCGCCCGCGAGCTCTTCCCGGCGCCCGACCCGGAGCTGTGGCGTCCGTTCGACGAGGCCCCGGCGTCGTGGCTGCACGCGGTGCTCGTCGCCGTGCTCGTGGTCGTCGTCGCCGTGCGGTCGGTGCGCCGGCCGCTGCGGCGCTCGCGAGCCCGCGGCGTCACCGCAGCCCTCGCCGTGGCCGGCAACGCCCAGCTCGCGCTCGGACTCGGCGTGATCCTCGTCGGACTGCTCGTCGCGGCCGCGACCGGGGCGACGTTCCTGCCCGACGTGCCGCCCGTCGCCGTCGCGGCGCTCAAGTTCGTCGGCACCGTCGGGATCCTCGTCGTCGCGGTGACCCCGCCGTTCCGGGGCACGACCGCGCGCTCGCTCGCCGTCGTCACGGGCGCCTACCTCGTGCCCCTCACGCTCCACGGGTTGCTCGCGGCGACGGGATCGCTGCCGCCCGCGCTCGCGGGCTTCCCCGCCTCGCCTGTGCAGCTCGCCCTGCTGCTGCTCGCGGCATCCCTCGTGGCGGCTGTCGTGCCCGCGTGGCGACGGGCGCTCGGACCCGGACTCGTCGTGCGCCTGGCGGTCGTGCCGTTCGTCGCGGTGCACGCGGGATGGCTGCTGCCCGCCGTGTGGTCCGACCTCGGCCGCATCGTGCTCGTCGTCGGCGTCCTGCTCGCCCTGCTCGTGCTCATGCCGCGACCCGACCCCGATCCGACCCGTCACGCCGCCGGCGTGCTCGCCGCCTCGGGCGCGCAGCTGCTCGCGCTCGTCGTGTTCGCGCTCGCCCTGCCGAGCTTCCTCGACGATCCTGCGATCGTCGTGCTCGGACTGTTCTGGCTCGCCGTCGCGGTGATCGCCGGCCTCGTCGTGCGCACGCAGCCGGGCACCGACGACGAACCCGACGAGCCGCGGGGGAGCCGGTCGGCGGAGCGCTAGCCGAGTCCGCCGAGCAGGGTGACGAGGGCGAGCGCGATCCTGTCGCTCGTCGCCATCGCGATCGCGATCAGACCCCAGAGGCCGCCGCGGCGCCGGTCCTGCCGCCAGGCGAGCACGGCGAGAACCACGACGACGACCGCGAGCGCGATCGCGACGACGAGGGAGGCGGAGATCGTCCACTCGGGGGCCCTCTCGACGCGCAGCACGATCTCGAGGGCGAGCCAGGCCGTGCAGACGCCGGAGGCGATCACGGCCGCGAGGCCGAGGGGCGTGATGCCGGAGGGCCGCACGGGCGTGGTGTCGGGGTCGGGCGTGGCCACGAGGAAACGCTAGTGTTCGATCACCCGATCTGGAGGAAATCCGCATGAGCACCACGCCGCGCGCCGGTGAGCGTCTTCGCTACTGGTTCGACAACTGGATGTCGAAGGGCACGGTCGCGCTCATGGCGCTGCTGGGCATCGCCACGCTCGTCTTCGTCGCCGTGCTCGGCGCGATCACCGTGCTCGTGCTCGTGCTCCTGCCCGACGGCGTGAACACCGTGGACGACGACGACTCGGTGTGGGACGTCTTCTGGGGCAGCCTCATGCGCACCCTCGACCCCGGCACGATGGGCGGCGACGAGGGATGGGTGTTCCGCATCCTGATGCTCATCGTGACGATCGGCGGCCTCATCATCGTGGCGAGCCTCATCGGCATCGTCTCGGGCGCCTTCGACAGCAAGGTCGAGGAGCTGCGCAAAGGCCGGTCGCGCGTGCTCGAGGAGGACCACACGCTCATCCTCGGCTGGAGCACGAAGGTGTTCCCGATCGTCAAGGAGATCGCCACCGCCAACCTGTCGCGCGGCAAGAGCGCGATCGTCATCCTCGCCGACCGCGACAAGGTCGAGATGGAGGACGACATCAAGGCCCAGGTGCCCGACACCGGCAAGACGAAGATCATCGTCCGGTCGGGCGATCCGATGAATCTCGCCGAGCTCGAGGTCGCGAACCCGCACACCGCCCGCAGCATCGTCGTGCTCGCCCCGGAGGACACCGACGACCCCGACTCGCTCGTCATCAAGACGACGCTCGCGGTGACGAACAACCCCAATCGCAAGCAGGGCGACTACCACATCGTCGGCGAGCTGCAGGACCCGGCCAACCTCGAGGCGGCGCGTCTCGTCGGCCGGCACGAGGCGCACTGGGTGCTCTCCACCGAGCTCATCAGCCGCATCACCGTGCAGACCTGCCGGCAGAGCGGTCTCTCGGTCGTCTACTCGGAGCTGCTCGACTTCGACGGCGCCGAGATCTACTTCACCGAGCAGCCGTCGCTCGTCGGACGCACCTACTTCGACGCGCAGCTCGCGTTCGCGACCTCGGCGGTCATGGGCCTCGTGCAGGGGGGGAAGGTCACGCTCAACCCGCCGGCCGACACCGTGCTCGCGCAGGGCGACCAGATCATCGTGATCGCCGAGGACGACGACGCGATCCACCTCGGCGAGCCGGGCATCCCCGACGCGGGGCTCGTGAGCGCCGTCGAGGTCGCCCCCGCGATGCCCGAGACCACGCTCGTGCTCGGCTACAACGAGGGACTGCGGCTCATGCTCGCCGAGCTCGACCAGTACTCCACGCCGCGCTCGCGCGTCACGGTGGTGGCGGATGTGCCCGAGCCCGGCTTCGACGGACTCGCGAACCTCGACCTGGGTTTCCAGCAGGGCGACCCGACGAGCCGCGCGGTGCTCGACGCCCTCTACGCGCACGAGTACGACCACATCATCGTGCTCGCGGCGAAGGAGACGCTGCCCGCGCAGCGCGCCGACGCCAAGACGCTCATCACGCTGCTGCACCTCCGCGACATCGCGGAGCAGAAGGGCGTCGACCTCAACGTCGTGAGCGAGATGATCGACGACCGCAACCGCGAGCTGGCCGAGGTCACCCAGGCCGACGACTTCATCGTCAGCGACCAGCTCATCAGCCTCATGCTCTCGCAGGTGAGTGAGAACAAGCGGCTCACGGATGTCTTCGACGAGCTCTTCTCGGCGACCGGCGCGGAGATCTACCTGCGCCCCGCCGAGCTCTACCTCGCGCCCGGCACCGAGGCCGACTTCTACACGGTGCTGGAGGCGGCGCGTCGGCGCGGGGAGACCGCGATCGGCTTCCGCATCGAGGCGCAGTCCCGCAGCAGCGAGCACGCCTACGGCGTCACGGTGAATCCGACGAAGGGCGACCGCCGGGCGTTCGCGGCGGGCGACAAGATCATCGTCCTCGCGGAGGGGTAGCGCCTCATGCTCCCGCGCGCGGCGCGATGTTGTGGTTGCGGTGAAAGAGGTTCGTCGGGTCGTAGACGGCCTTGATCGACCGGAGCCGGGCCAGCGTCGCCGGCGGGTACATCTTCGCGACCGGGTCGTCGAGGCTCGAGAAGTTGCCGTAGAGCCCCTTCAGCCAGGGGTCGAGCCGCGCCCACGCGGCGCGGAGCCGCGGCGACTCGATCTCGGCGAGGTGCCCGGGCACGAACGCCACCGAGAAGATCCACGCCTCCGTGTCGCGGAAGCCCCACGCCGTCGCCGCGGGATCGACCCGCGAGTACGCGCCGCCCAGCAGCCGCACCATGAGCACGGTGCCGCCGAGCTCGCGCTTGACCGCGGCGAGCTCGTCGACGAGCGCGTCGTCGAACCGCGCGGCGAAGCCGTTCTCGTCGACGAACTCGAGGTCGGGCGCGCCGGCCTCGTCGGCGTCCGGCTGCTGATCGAGCAGCACGTCGGCATACGGCATGCGGGCGATCGTGTGGCCGGTGACGCCGGGCATCTCCAGCAGGGGTGCGATCGCGGCCGACGCCGCGTCGAGGTCGCCGTCCGCCCAGACGAAGACGACCCGGGAGACCGGCGGGACGCCCTCGCCGAACGAGGGCAGCCCGAGGTAGCTCGTCGTCAGCTCCTCCGGCGCGACCCGGAGGGCATCCCGCCAGACCCGGAAGGCCGCGCCGAGGTCGGCGTCGGGGTCGAGATCGATCGTGCCGGACACGACGCCGTCGGGCAGCGGATGCGCGCGGTAGGTGAAGGCCGTGACGACGCCGAAGTTGCCGCCGCCGCCGCGGAGCGCCCAGAACAGGTCGGGCTCGGACTCGGCGCTCGCCGTGACCGTGCGGCCGTCGGCGAGGACCACCGCGGCGCTCACGAGGCTGTCGATCGCGAGGCCCCAGCGCCGCACGAACCAGCCGACCCCGCCGCCGAGCGAGAGCCCGCCGACGCCGACCGTCTTCGTGTCGCCCGAGCTCAGCGCGAGACCGTGCGGCTCGAGGGCCGCGGCGACCCGGCCCCAGGTCGCTCCGCCGCCGATCGTGACGAGGTCGCCGTCGACCTCGATCGCGTCGAGCGCGCGCAGGTCGATCACGAGCCCGCCGTCGTTCGTCGACATCCCGCGCGAGTCGTGACCGCCGCTGCGGATCGAGAGCTCGAGCGCCGCGTCGCGCGCGAACGCGACGGCCCGGGCGACGTCGGCGGCATCCCTCGGGCGCACGACCGCGAGCGGGGAGCCGAGGCGGCCCGCCGCCTGCGCGCCGGCGAGGTAGCCCTCGGTGCCCGGTTCGAAGAGCTCGCCCGAGAGGGCGTCCGTCAGCGTCGAGAGGTCCACGCGTCCACCCTAGGGATCGTCACCGACGCTCCGATCAGGAGCCGAGCGCCCCGAGGACCTCGACGAGGAACACCCCGACGAGCACGATCGGCAGCACCCAGACGAGGCCGGGGAAGAGCGTCGCGACGGGGATGCCCGCGGGCGCCGGTGTCGCGACCGGGTCGGTCATCCGAGGTCGGGGCTGAAGCCGTTGGCGAGGATCAGGACGCGCACGACGATCGCGGCGGCGGCGAACAGCAGGCCGAAGATCCCGAGCACGCGACCCCGGCCGCCGAGCAGGGCGACGATCCCGAGGAGGGCCGCGAGGCCGGCCGTGACGAAGCCGCCGAAGAAGACGAAGAGCGCGAGCACGGCGAGACCGGCCGCACCGAGCGCGGTGCCCACGCCGGAGAAGTCGCCGCTCGAGAGCGAGGCGATCGCCCCGACGACGGCGACGACGGCGAACACGAGGAACGCGAGGTCGCCGAGCGTCGTCAGGAGCCCGAGCACGAACGACCAGGCGCCGACGCCGCGCTTCCTGCGCTCGACGGGGGCAGGCTCGACGGGCCCCGGCACCGCCGGGGTCGGCGTGGCGGGTCCTGTGGAGACGGACGCGGGCACCACGGGCGCGGGCTCCGAGACGACGACGGGCTCGACAGGAGTCGAGGCGGGAACGGCGGACTCAGGGCTCTTCGCGTCGGACATGGCACCGACTGTAGTGCGCGCGCCCTCCCGGCGTCACGGGAGGAGCGGGTCCCGGGTGCGGCCGGTCAGCCGCTCTTGCGACGGAACTCGCGCTTGCCGCCGGCGACCCCGTGGGTGCCGTGCACGGCCGACTCGCCGTCGAGATGCGCGGGCCGGTTCTGCGCGCTCTGCTTCTTCTTCTCGAGCGCCTCGCGGAACTTGCGCTTGCTCTCCTCCGACGGGGAGGTCTCGGCGGGCTTCTCGTCCATGCGGTCGAGCTTAGCGATCGACGCCGGCGCCGGTCTCGGTCGACGCCTGCTGCTCCGCGATCTGCGCGCGCACGGCATCCATGTCGAGGTCGCGCACCTTGCCGAGCAGGTCGTCGAGCACGTGGCGGGGGAGCGCCCCGGCCTGCGAGAACACGCCCACCCCGTCGCGGAAGATCATGAGCGTCGGGATCGAGCGGATGTCGAGCGCCTGCGAGAGCGCCTGCTCGGCCTCGGTGTCGACCTTGGCGAAGGTGATGTCGGCGTTGTCCTCGGCGGCCGCGTCGTAGATCGGCGCGAAGGCCAGGCACGGCCCGCACCAGCCCGCCCAGAAGTCGACGAGCACGATGCCCGACTCGGAGGTCGGCTCGAGGATCGTGGACTCGAAGGTGTCAGCGGTCAGCGCGACGGTGCTCATGCGTCCAGCCTAGGCACGGCGCGCGGCGAGCCGCTGGACGACGAGATCGACGGCGATGCCGAGCACGATCGCGACGACGACCGAGAGGCCGATCGCGAGCAGCGGGGCATCCGGCAGGGCGGTGCCGAAGAGCGCTCCGACCGCGAGGTTGTAGAGCGCCCAGGCGAGACCTGCGACGGCCGCGAGCGGCACGAAGCGTCGCGGCGGCAGGCCGGCGGCGCCCGCCGAGAGGTTCACCGCGATGCGGGCGTAGGGGATGTAGCGGGCGGTGAAGATGAGCACCGCCGGCCGGGTGAGCACGGTCCGCCGCGCGCGGGCGAGGGCGCTCGCGATGCGCCCGCGCTGCATCCACCCCCAGCGGTCGAGGCCGAGGCGGCGGCCGACCAGATAGCAGAGCGTGTCGCCGACGAGGGCGCCGACGGCCGCCACCGGCACGAGCAGCCCCACCGCCGGCTCCCCGGTGGAGGCCGCGAGGGCGCCGAGCGCGACGACGACCGTCTCGCTCGGCAGGATCACGAGGAACGCGTCGGCGACCACGAGGAGGAACAGGGCCGGGTAGATCCACGGCGACGCCGCGACGTCGAGCACGGCGCGCGAGATCTCCTCCATGGTGTGTTCCTACCCCTTCGGGGTGAACGTCCGGTATCATGACCGAGGCTGCCGATCGGCAGTCGACACCCGGAGCAGGCCGGCAAGATGCTGGTCACCGGTGGTGGTCTTCCGAACATCTGAGCGTCGGAGCACTTCTACTGTTGGCCAGATAGGCCCTGAGGGCACATCTGCACGCGCCTGCTCCTGAAAGAAGAGGAGCGACCCTTGGAGGGTCCAGAGATCAAGTTCGCCGAGACCGTGCTCGACAACGGCAAGTTCGGCAAGCGCACCATCCGTTTCGAGACCGGCCGTCTCGCACAGCAGGCGCAGGGCGCCGTCGCCGCCTACCTCGACGAGGAGACGATGCTGCTCTCCGCCACGAGCGTGAGCAAGAACCCGCGTGACGGGTTCGACTTCTTCCCGCTGACCGTGGACGTCGAGGAGCGCTCGTACGCCGCCGGCAAGATCCCCGGCTCGTTCTTCCGTCGGGAGGGCCGGCCCTCGACCGAGGCGATCCTCGTCTGCCGTCTCATCGACCGGCCGCTGCGCCCGTCGTTCGCCGACGGCATCCGCAACGAGGTGCAGGTCGTCATCACGGTGCTGAGCATCGCGCCCGACGAGTTCTACGACGCCCTCGCGATCAACGCCGCCTCGGCGTCGACGCAGATCTCGGGCCTGCCGTTCTCCGGCCCGATCGCCGGGGTGCGTCTCGCGCTCATCGACGGCCAGTGGGTCGTCTTCCCCAAGCACAGCCAGCTCGCCGACGCCGTCTTCGACCTCACGGTCGCCGGCCGCGTCGTCAAGAACGCCGACGGCTCCGAGGACGTCGCGATCATGATGGTCGAGGCCGAGGCCACCGAGGGGTCGTGGAACCTCATCGAGGCCGGCGCCGTCAAGCCGAGCGAGGATGTCGTCGCCCAGGGCCTCGACGCCGCCAAGCCGTTCATCGCGCAGCTCGTGAAGGCGCAGGAGGAGCTCGCCGCGCAGAGCGCGAAGGAGATCCAGGAGTACCCGCTCTTCCTCGACTACACGCAGGAGGCCTACGACGCGGTCGCCGGTCTCGCGTACGACGAGCTCTCCGGCATCTACCAGATCGCCGACAAGAAGGAGCGCCAGAGCGCCGACGACGCCCTCAAGGAGCGCGTCAAGGTCGCGATCAACGAGAAGGTCGCCGCGGGCGAGCTCGGCGGCGACATCCCGCCGATGGTCTCCGCCGCCTACAAGTCGGTCACGAAGAAGATCGTGCGCGGCCGCATCCTCAACGAGGGCGTGCGCATCGACGGTCGCGGCGTCGCCGACATCCGTCAGCTCGACGCCGAGGTGGAGGTCATCCCGCGCGTGCACGGCTCGGCGATCTTCCAGCGCGGCGAGACGCAGATCCTCGGGGTCACGACGCTCAACATGCTCAAGATGGAGCAGCAGATCGACTCGCTGTCGCCCGTCACGAAGAAGCGCTACCTGCACCACTACAACTTCCCGCCGTACTCGACCGGTGAGACCGGTCGCGTCGGCTCGCCGAAGCGTCGCGAGATCGGGCACGGCTTCCTCGCCGAGCGCGCCCTCGTGCCGGTGCTCCCCGCGCGCGAGGAGTTCCCCTACGCGATCCGTCAGGTCTCCGAGGCGCTGAGCTCGAACGGCTCGACCTCGATGGGCTCGGTCTGCGCGTCGACCCTGTCGCTGCTCAACGCCGGTGTGCCGCTCAAGGCGCCCGTCGCGGGCATCGC
Organism: Actinomycetes bacterium; assembly: GCA_023457615.1. GTDB lineage: Bacteria > Actinomycetota > Actinomycetes > Actinomycetales > Microbacteriaceae > Pseudolysinimonas_A. The sequence goes on from JAEWKY010000091.1 coordinate 26,526, forward strand.
GATGGGCCTCGTGTCGGAGACGATCGACGGCGAGACCAAGTACGCCGCGCTCACCGACATCCTGGGCGCCGAGGACGCGCTCGGCGACATGGACTTCAAGGTCGCCGGCACGTCGGAGTTCGTCACGGCCCTCCAGCTCGACACGAAGCTCGACGGCATCCCCGCCTCGGTGCTCGCGGGCGCGCTGAGCCAGGCCAAGGAGGCGCGTCTGCGCATCCTCGCGGTCATGAACGAGGCGATCGACGGGCCCGACGAGATGGCGGCCACCGCGCCGCGCGTCATCTCGGTGAACATCCCGGTCGACAAGATCGGCGAGCTCATCGGCCCCAAGGGCAAGACGATCAACGCGATCCAGGACGCCACGGGCGCCGACATCTCGATCGAGGAGGACGGCACCGTCTTCATCGGCGCGGTCGACGGCCCCTCGGCCGAGGCGGCCCGTGCGCAGGTGCTCGCGATCGGCAACCCGATCAACCCCGAGGTGGGCGAGCGCTTCCTGGGCACGGTCGTGAAGATCGCGACGTTCGGCGCCTTCGTCTCGCTCATGCCGGGCAAGGACGGCCTGCTGCACATCTCCGAGGTGCGCAAGCTCGCGGGCGGCAAGCGCGTCGAGAACGTCGAGGACGTGCTCGGCGTCGGTCAGAAGATCATGGTCGAGATCACCAAGATGGACGACAAGGGCAAGCTGTCGCTCGCCCCCGTCGTCGACGACGCGGAGGGCGGCGACACCGAGTCGTCGGCCGCCGCGAGCGAGGGCCCGGAGGCTCCCGCCGAGGGCTGATCCCGCCCCGCGACGACCGGATGCCGTCCCTGCTCACGCGGGGGCGGCATCCGTCGTCTCGGGACCGTCCCGGGAGGCCGGGCCGCGGTCCGACGAGGTCAGTAGTAGTACCCGGGGGCGGCCGCCGCGGCGAGCGTCGACGCGACGCCGACCAGCACGAGCAGGCCCAGGGCCCCCGTGAGCAGCCCGAGCACGAGGGCGCGACGGTGCGGGGGCACGAGCAGCGCGCACGTGACGATCGCCGCGTAGGCGAGCACGATGAGCACGAGGAACGGGATGACGCCCGACGCGTCGCCGCCCGTGAGGCACTCGGGCGGCGTCGGGTAGATCATGATGCACGCCTGCGCGGGCCGCGGGAGCGCCCAGAGCACGCCGATCGCGAGCACCGCCAGGATGCCGGTCGGCGCGAGCCACCAGGCGAGCGAGCGTCGTCGCGCAGTCGTGTCGGGGGCGGGGCTGTCGGTCGCGGTCATGGCGGCATCCTCTCGGCCCGGACGGGCCCTCACTGGATACGACGCGCGACGGGCCGCGAACGTTGTGGTCGACCGGACTGGCGAAGGGCCGCGATCCCGACCGCCGTTGGTGGGGATCACGGCCCTTCATTTCAGATGCGTCGGTCCCGCCGTGCGCTGTGGACGACGGGGCACCGGATGCGGGGCATCCGCGCGCTCTCAACCTACGTCCGCGCGCCGGCCCGCGGGAGGGGTGGACACGGAGTTCGCCGGGTGTTCACCCCGATCCGTCCCCCGAAAGGGGGCGCCGTGTCACCCGTAACGATTCGGCCACGTCGCCCGTCCCGCGGCGAGGTGCCGGGTTACCGTCGGAGCACAGGTACGCGCCGCCCCCGCAGACGGCACGTCGCACACACGTGAGCGGGGTCGAGGAGGCGCCGGACATGACCGAGGACCTCGCCCCCGCGTCGTCGATCTCGACGGCCGAGACGGCGGCGATCGTCGGCGCCGAGCCGGCGGTGCGGCGGCGCATCGGTCCCTCGGAGCTGCGGGTCTTCCCGCTCGCGCTGTCGGGGAACGTGTTCGGCTGGACGGCCGACGCGGCCGGCAGCGAGCGCGTGCTCGACGCGTACGTCGCCCTCGGCGGCAACTTCGTCGACACCGCCGACTCGTACGCGGGCGGACGCAGCGAGATCATCCTCGGCAACTGGCTGCGCTCCCGCGGCTCGCGCGACGACCTCGTGCTCGCGACGAAGGTGGGCAAGAGCGCCGACACCCCCGGGCTCTCGGCGCGCGCGATCCGCGCGAGCGTCGAGGCGTCGCTGCGGCGACTGCGCACCGACAGGATCGATCTGCTCTACCTGCACGTCGACGATCCCGACGTGCCGTTCGAGGAGACGCTCCTCGCCGTCGACGAGCTCGTGCGCGCGGGCAAGGTGCGTTACTTCGGCGGGTCGCACCACACCGGCGATCGCCTCTACGAGGCACGCATCGCGTCGGCGCAGCTCGGCGTCGCGCACATGGTCGCGCTGCAGAACCAGTACAACCTCGTCTTCCGCCGCGAGTACGAGCAGGGGCTCGCACGCGTCGCGAACGACCTCGCGCTCGGCGTGATGCCGCGCTTCGCGCTCGCGAGCGGCTTCCTCACCGGCAGGTACCGCGCGAAGGGCGACCTCGAGGGCTCGCGTCGCGCCGAGGTCGGCCGCTACCTCACCCGGGCCGGGATGCGCGTGCTCGCCGCGCTCGACGTCGTCGCGACCGACCACGACGCCGCCCCCGCGACGGTCGCGCTCGCCTGGCTGCTCAGCAAGCCGAACGTCGTCGCGCCGGTCGTCTCGGCGAGCGCCGTGGATCAGGTGTTCGACCTCGTCGCGGCGGCGCAGCTGC